>CAZHDQ010000123.1:0-7443 GCA_964531595.1 uncultured Anaeromyxobacteraceae bacterium | reverse complement strand
CCTTCCTGCCGAAGAACCAGGTCATCATGGCGTTCCATGTCGTCGGGCGAGGCAATGTGGTGATTGGGGCTGACGAGATCGCCGATTTCCGCCGCGTCCCACCCGACCGCCTGCATCCCTGGCCGTCAGCGACGGGTCAAGCCCTGGGCGACTGGCTCAAATTGCGGAGAAGACGGTGAATTGGGACCAAGCGAGACAGGTTGCACCGGGCACTGAAAAGTGCAAAAGATGACCAATGGGTTGGAGTGGAAGGAGTAGACCATGCCTAAATACTTCGAATTCGAGATCGCGGCCCAGGGGATCCGCCCACGCATCTGGCGGCGCGTCCTGCTGCCCGTCACCGCAACCTTCAGACACCTGCACAACGCTATCCAGGATGCCAGCGGGTCCTGGTTCGACTACCATCTGCATGCGTTCAACGCGCCGGGGCGCGGCGGCGAAGAGCTTTGCGGAAGCCCGTCGGACCCTGATGACTTTTTCGGCAACACGACCACTGACTCACGCAAGGTGCGGCTGTCGAAATGGTTTCCCACGTCCATGCCCCAGGGACCGCGGCCCCACTGTGTGTACACGTACGATTTCGGCGACGACTGGAAGGTCGATATTCAGTTGCGCCGCATCGTCGAGTCGCCCGATAAATTCGCCAGACGTCTGGTGGCGGGCGCACGGCGTTTCCCGGCCGAGGACTGCGGCGGGACCTGGGGCTACGAGAAATGCTGCATGGTGCTGGACTGGAAGGCGGGCGGGCCGATGCCGGATGATGCAGACCTCGAGGAGTGGACCGAGTACGCGGAATGGATAGGCTACTGGCAACCTGACGACTGGAACGTGGACGAGGAACGCGACAAATTCGAGGCAAAAGGCCGGCGGCACCGGACCGGCAGAATTTAGTGTCTCGCCGCAGAGATCCGCTTCCGCGTCGGGACACAGTCCCGCCTCGTTGTCCGAATAATGGAGACCCAAATGCCAAAAAGCCCGCCGGATGACTCGCCGGCCACGAACGGCCCGCTGAGCCTTGAATTGGGCTGCCACTTGTCGATAGCCAAGGGCCTGCCCACGATGTACGACCAAGCGGCCAAAGTCGGCGCGACCTGCGCCCAGATCTTCACCCGTAACCCCCGTGGCGGTGCCCAGCGTACGATCGACGATGACGAACTGGCCAGGGCGGCAATTCGGCGCGCGGCGGCCGGCGTCCGAACCGTAATTGCCCACATCCCTTACACGGTCAACCCGGCCAGCCCAAGGCCACAGGCACTGGAATTCGCCCGCATGGTGCTGCACGACGACCTGCGCCACGCGGATCGGTTGGGCGCGCAGTTCGTCGTGTTCCACCCAGGATCGCACGTAGATGCCGGGGTCGAAGCCGGCACCGCCCGCATCGTCGAAACGGTCAGGCTGGCCCTGGACGGGTACGACGGCGACGCGATCCCACTACTGGAGGGCATGTCCGGCGGCGGATCGGAAATCGGCGGCACCCCGGAGGAACTGCGCGCGATCCTGGACGGCCTGGACGGTGACCCCCGCGTCGGTGTGTGCCTGGATTCCTGCCACCTCTTCGCGGCGGGCTGGGACCTGCGCACCCGCGATGGCGTTGACCGCTGCCTGGAGGCGTTCGACCGCGTTTTGGGCCTGGACCGCGTACGCTGCCTGCACCTGAACGACTGCAAGACGCCGCTGGGCAGCCACAAAGACCGCCACGCAAAAATCGGCCAGGGCGAAATCGGCGCCGACGGCATCCGGGCGATCGTGACTCATCCGTTCTTCGCGGCGCTGCCGCTGTGCCTGGAAACGCCGGTGGACGACTGGCCGGAATATGCCGACGAAATCGATGCCGTAAGACGACTGGTGGCGCTGACACCGTAACCGTGGCCCGGGACGCGGGACGGCGTTATTGGCTTGGTGCGTGCGGCCGGGCAGACCGACCTATTTCCCCTGGAACGCTGGCGTGCGACGCTGTAGGAACGCCTGCATGCCCTCCTTCTGGTCGAAGCCCTCAAAAAGGGTGGCGAACGTCTGCGCCTCGGCGGCCAGCGCGTCGGCCAGAGACACGTCCTGGGCGTTGCGCACCAGGCGCCGGGCGGCCCTGACGGCCAGCGGTCCCCTGGAGGCCAGCGTTCGCGCCAGTTCCATCGCGGCAGGCATCAACTCGAGGAGAGGCAGCACTTTCTGGACCAGACCCACGCGCCAAGCCTCCTGAACTGGGACATTGTTGCCCGCCAGAATCCACTCCAGAGCGACGTTTCGGCCGACCACGCGGACCAAACGCGCCGTCCCACCAAAGCCCGGGACCACGCCCAATTTGACCTCTGGTTGTCCGAACACGGCGTTTTCGGCCGCATAAACGACGTCACAGGCCAGCACCAGTTCGCAGCCGCCCCCCAGCGCAAACCCGTTGACCGCAGCCACGACCGGCACCGGCAGCGCCTCGATCGCGTCGAACACCGCCTGCCCCTTGCGCGAGAACGTTTCGGCCTCGGCCGGCGTCATCGTCGACATCGCGGCGATGTCGGCACCAGCAACGAACGCCTTTGGCCCGGCGCCGGTCAGTACCAAGGCACGCACATCCGGATTCGCTGCGACCTCGGCCAGCGCAACCGTCAGTTCTTCCAGCACCTGGGCATTCAGCGCGTTCAGTACCTGTGGCCGCGAGATCGTCAGCACGGCAACCGGACCTTCGAAGGAAATAATCAGTGTTTCGTAAGTCATTTCGTGCCCCCTGCTTGATCAGCATCTTTCAACGGTCATGGCCCAAGTGGCCTACCCGTGTCCAGGATGAATGGTACCCGAATGGCCGGATCGCCCTTCTATTATCGTTCGAACGTGGATATCGTTTCGCCCTGCAAAGCGAACGATGGCAGCACAGCCTGCACGTCGGTAGCCAGGCCGTTCATGCGGCCCGCGACATCGATCACGCGGCGCGCCAATCCGGCACCCGGCCTGCCCCCATCCTCGACGCCCGCCGCCACCTCGAACCCGAATACCGGATCGCGCCGCCATCCCGACAAGTGGCCCGCGAACGCGTCCCCCAGCAGGGCCAACGTTTGTGCGACCGGGCGTCGCGCTGGACCACCGTCGGGCCAACCCGTATCCACCAGCCAGCACACCGATACGTGGCGACGCAACTTCGCCAGCAAACGATCCACGACGACCGCGGCCGGCAGTAGGTGGTGTCGCGCTCCGCTGCCCGGGCTGAACGCCAGCCCTGATTCGGTCGTTTCGCCGAATGCCACGCCCTCGCGTGCCGCCGCGTACCCGACCGCGAACCACAGAGCGGCCTGCTCGGGCGTCAGTCGCGCCAGGGCCGGCAGCGTCCCGGTCGCGTCGGCCACAAGGATCGCGACGTGCGCCGGATGGCCGATCGCCCGCCCCCGCCCCAGCGGATCAAGCCCCGAATCGGTCCACAGAATCGCACCGTCACCGGTGATTTCCCCCAGGCCCGACGCCAGGCAGGTCCGCCCCGTGCCCGACAGACCCAGAAACAGCGCTGATTTCCCACCAAAGTCGCCGGCGGCACCACGTAGCGCAACAACGCCCTCGCGGGACCGGGCAAACCCCGCGGCCTTGGACACCGCGTCGGACCATTCCGATGACGCGCAAGGCCCACCCACCAGAACCATGGCCCGATCCAGATCCAGGATGCAAAAACGACGCCCGGCGGTCCCGTCGATCTGGGGCGACGCCTGCATGCTCGATGCGACGATCACCGTCAGGTCCGGCAGGAACACAGCGTCCGCACCGGCCGGCCCCGGCACCAGCCAGCGGATCGCATGCAGCGCATCGACCGCCCGATCCGCAACCACCCGGACTGCGGTCCTATCCTGCGGATCGGTGCCTACAAACCCCTCGACCACGAACACGCCCCGACCCTGCAATATCGCCTGGATGCGCCCCCACACGCGACTGCACGTCGTCGGCGAGAACGGGCGGTTGTGCTCGGACCACGCGACCCGGTCCATGGTCGCAAAGCCCTGAACCACGAAGCGGTCGTCGCCGGTCAGCGGCGCACCCCCATCGTCCCCGGTAACGACCTGCGCCGCCAGCTCGGCCTCGCCCGGGTTCCAGACCTGCTGCCCCGTGTTCATCAGCCCGCAAGCCGCCAACCCGTAGGCCCCTGCCCTGCTGCCGCCCATCACCAGTCCCTCGTACGCAGCCTGTCGCCGATGTGGATGTCCTTCGGCGACTGCGGGTCCAGCGCCCACCGGATACGCCGAACCCCCTCGACGATCTCTTGGACCGACCCGCAATAGGAAAGCCGCAGGTGCCCTTCCATGCCGAAGTCCTTGCCAGGCACCGTCGCGACCAGCGCCTTGTCCAACAGGAACCCGGACAGACGCATCGAGTCGACGTCGTACGCCCGGAAGTCCGGCAGACAGTAGAACGTCCCCTGGGGAACCGTCACCCGCACGCCGGGAATCGCCGCCAGTTCCCGCACCAGCACGTCACGATGGGTCGTCAACGCCAGGCGCAGGCTCTCGACACCCGATTGGTCGCCCTCCAACGCCCCCAAAGCCGCCGCCTGGAGCAGCGCCGACGGGCACGATGTCGACTGCGCCTGGATGTTGGTCATCACCCCGATCAACTCACGCGCAGCAACCGCCCAGCCGATACGAAAACCCGTCATCGCGTAGACCTTGGACACGCCGTTGATCACTATGACCCGCGACTCGTCGGTCGGCCGGTCGGTAAAGGCGTACGCGGACGGCGCGGTACAACCGTCGAACACCAGTTGATGGTAGATGTCGTCCATGATCAGGAAGATATCGCGACGCTCGCACAGTTCGACGAGCCACGCGACCAGTTCCCGGGAATACACGACGCCCGATGGGTTGTTCGGGCTGTTCAGGATCACGGCCTTCGTGCGGTCCGTGATAGCGGTTTCCAGATCACGCAGCAACGGCACGAACGCCCCGTCCGGTGGCGCGACGACCACAGGTGTGCCCCCGACCATGCGCACCATCTCGGGGTAACTGACCCAGTAGGGTGCCGGAAACACCACTTCGTCGCCGGGGTCCACTATCGCGGCCAGCGCGGCGTAGAGCGCGGGTTTGGCGCCGGCCGCGATCATCACGTTCCCAGGGGCAACCGTCCTTCCGTAGTTCGCCTCGGTGTACGCCACCACGGCCTTGCGCAGTGGCAGGATTCCCGCGGTCGGCGTGTACTTGACGTCTGCGGACACCAGTTTCGCCGACGCCGCCAGGATCGCGTCGATCGGTGCCTGGGACTTGGGTTCGCCGCTGCCCAGGTGGATCAGTGCTTCTCCCTGAGCCTTCAACTGGTTAGCCTTCTCGTTCAGCGCAAGTGTCGGCGATTCCGCGATTGTACGTGCGAGCGTTCCGATGCGCATCGTGTCCGCCTCCTTAGGTGGTCGCGAGCGACCGCATAGTGTGGCCTTTCTGAAATCACTACCTTTATTGTCGTTTTCTAGCAAGCCCGGAACGCTGAAATGCGGATCATCACTCCGGAGAACACGGCGAGGGCCGCGATGGGACGACGCCCGCCCGGCGCCGCCGTACCAGCGTCCGGACCGGCGGATTGAAATAGCCGAAACGTATCGCGGGAATCTTGCTCCGGATAGCATCCATCATCGCTGCCAGACCGATGACGCGCCCAGTCCGGCCAGGCATGCCCGGCAGCCCCCGGTAGATCTCGGGGTCGATGTTCAGGTTGCGCATCTGGACGAAATCAGCCCCGCAGGCACGCAGACCGTCCACAGTGGCCTGGACTTCCAAAACACGATCCGACACGCCCGGAAACACCAGCAGGTTGACCGACACGAATCCGCCCGATGCCCGCACCGCGCGCCCACTCGCCAAGACATCGCCCAGCGTGTAGCCGCGAGGCCGGTAGTAGGCGTTGTGGGCCGCAGTGTCGAAGCTGTTGATCGACAATCGGATCGCATCCAAGCCTGCGTCGCAAAGTGCCGCCACCGCGTCGGTAAGGCTGCCGTTGGTGTTGAGGTTGATCGTACCAGCGGACGTGCGCTTCCGGATCAGCCGAATCGCGGCATCCAGCGTCCGCCACTGCAGCAGCGGTTCGCCCTCGCACCCCTGGCCGAACGACACGAGCGCCCGAGGCACCCGGCCGATGTGCAGGCACGCCACCTCGGCAATCTCGTCGGGCGTCGGCACAAACGCGATACGCTCATGGGGCGCAGTTACGTCGCCGTCGGGCGATTGCGACAGGCACCCGGCACACCCTGAATTGCAGACCGGCGACGTGGGAAGGGGCCCTTCCTCGCGTCCCAGGAAGAAGTTCTGGGCCGCACGGCAACCGTACACCATCGCACAGTGCTCCAGGTGATGCGCCAGACGATTGCCCGGCATCGTCTGGAGTAATTTTTTCGCGCGCCGACCAATGTCCTCACGGTCGAACCGGCACGGGTCCTGCCGATTCGACCGGTCGACCCGAACTGCGGTCGTGTACAGGCGCCCCCTGGCCCAACCTAGAGGGGCGTAAGCGAACAACGGCAGGTCAGGTGCACCTTCCTGGGTCTCGTAAGCCGGCAACGCCAGCCGCAAGAAGGCCGGGCTGGCGAAGGCCGAAGCCCCCTGAACGCCGCGGACGACCTCGGGGCCACCGGTTTCGGGGTTGATCCCAACCGGCGCGCGGCCCGGCAGCATCCACACATCGCTGCCGGCAGGAAGCGGCAGCACCTCGTCTTCGCGAGGCGGACGAATCGACACACCATCGTCGATCGCCATCCGGTAGAAAGGGTGGTCGAACAGGTCGCCGTGCTCGTCGCAAAACACCATTTTCAAGTCACGCGGCACCACTGCCTCCCCGCGCCGGCCGGACGGCCAGCGCATGCATCAGGACCCCCGCAGCGACCCCGACGTTCAGGGACTCGAAGCCGCCGGGCGACGGGATCGTGACCAGCACCTCGCAGGATTCGTGGACCAGACGCCGCAGCCCAGCGGCTTCGGAACCCAGCACCAGCACAACCGGTACGTCCGTCGGCAGGTCGGCCGGCAACCGCCCGTCCCGCGCCACCGCACCCACCGCCACGATACCCGCGTCTGCACACTGGCGCAGGGTGCGTGCCATGTTCACGACGCAGGCCACAGGTACGCGTGCCGCCCCGCCGGCCGAGGCCCGGATCACCGCAGGCGTAACCTGGACCGCGCGGTCCTGCAAGACGATCACGCCGGCTGCCCCGAAGAACGCGGCCGATCGCAGGATCGACCCCAGATTTTGGGGGTCCTGAACCTGGTCCAGTGCCACTAGAAAAGCCCCGGGTCGCCCAGCAGCGGCGGCCAGCAACTCGTCCAGGTCCGTGTAGTCGAAAGGTTTAATCCGCGCGGCGATCCCCTGGAATGGCCGACCCCGAGCCAGAGCCGCGAACGCCGGCGCCGGCAGCACGCGAACGCCAACCCCAGCCGCCACGGCCCGACCCCCCACCTCACGCGGCGCTGCCCCCGCCCCCCCACCCACCACCACCTGGCG
>CAZHDQ010000122.1:0-7446 GCA_964531595.1 uncultured Anaeromyxobacteraceae bacterium | reverse complement strand
GACCGCGGGATTCCACCATCGGTCAAAGTGGACGACATGGGACGCGGCCGTCAGGTTCAGCCCCGAGCCTCCGGCCTTCAGGGACAGCACAAAGAACGGCACGGATTCGTCGTCCTGGAATTGGCGAACCAGCCCGGCGCGCTTTCCAACCGCCGTTTGGCCATGCAGAACCAGCCCGGGACGGCCGAAGACGGACCCCAGGAACGCCGCCAGGGGTGCGGTGGTTTCCCGGAACTGGGTGAAGACCAGCATCTTATCCTGTCGCGAAGCTACGACTTCAGCGATATCGCGCAGGCGTGCGAACTTCCCGCTGTCCCCTTCCGCCCACGCCCCGTCTCCCAGCCATTGGGATGGGTGGTTGCATACCTGCTTGAAGCGCATCAGGAAAGACAAGACGACCCCCTTGCGCTTGATGCCGTCGGCACCTTCGATCTGTTCGGCCAGTTCGTCAACCGCCGCCTGATAAAGGGCGGCCTGCTTGCGGGTCAAGGGACAAAACGCCTTCACCTCGGTCTTGTCAGGCAGGTCCCCGATGACGGACTTGTCAGTCTTCATGCGGCGCAGGATGTAAGGGCGCACCAGTTCGCGCAGCGGGGCGTACGGGTTGTGTGGCCTTTCCGCCAGTCGTTTCACGAAGGCCGTGAACTCGCGCGAAGTCCCCAGCAGGCCCGGGTTGATGAAATCGAATACCGACCACAGGTCCCCAAGACGGTTTTCGACCGGCGTGCCGGTCAGCGCGAATCGCGCACGGCCGTCCAGCCGCTTCACGGCGCGCGTCTGCTTGGCATCAGGATTTTTGATGGCCTGCGCCTCGTCCAAAACGATCAGGTCCCAGGCCGTCTTGGCAATCCATGGCACGCGCAACAGCCCGCTGTAACTGGTGATTACAAGGTCCACGCCAGCGAGCCGCTCAGGCGGCAGCCCTTTGAGGTCCGCAGCCGACATTGCAAAGGGGTGCGCAACCAGGCGGGTTATGCCGGGCGCGAACCGTTCGATTTCCGCCACCCAATTGGCCAGCAGTGAGGCTGGGGCCACGAGCAGGCTGGGGCGATCCCCCTGTTCCTTGCGAGCCTTGCGGACCAGCAGCAGCGACAGCACCTGGATCGTCTTACCAAGTCCCATGTCATCGGCGAGGCAGGCCCCAAACCCAAGCCGCGACAGCAGGTACAACCAGCGCAGGCCGACCTGTTGGTAGGGGCGTAACGTGCCGTGCAACGCCGGGCCCGGCTCGACAGGCGCCAGTCCTTCAGGGCTGCGCAGGTCCGCAAGCGTCTCCCTCAGCCAGGGCCCCGCGACCACTTGCGACCAGTCAGCGCCACCCGATTCCGCGGCGCCATCGCTACTGCCGTCCGCCCCGGCCAGCAGGCGCATGGCCTCGGCGAAGGTCATGCCAGTTCGTTTAGCCAGCCGTTCGACCTCGCGAAATCGGTCGAGCGTCCGCCTAAGGCGATCCGGATCCACCTCGACCCACTGGCCCCGGATCAGCGCCAAGCCGTCCGACGATTGCAGCAGATCCTCGACCTCCGAAACCGTCAGTGGCTCGCCGTCAAGCGCCACGTCCAGGCTGAAGTCCAGCAGCGCGTCCCGGCCGACTAGCGAGGGCCTCTTGCCGCCGACGGTCGCAGTCACCTGTGGTCGGCTGGGGCGGTTTGCCCGCCAGGTCGCCGGCATCCGAACCACGATGCCCGCAGCTTCCAGCGCTGGGACGTCGCGCAACAGCCGTATTGCCTCTCGCGGTGTCCACCGGAGCGGATGGAACACCTCGTTCGATTCGACCAAAACATTCAGCCAGCCGCAGGCATCAGCCGCGCGCTGGATGGGCAGCAGCAGCGACAGCAGGCGTTCACGGTTCGCTGCACCCGCATATTCGCGCAACGCCTGGCCCAGCGGCAGGTGCTGGGCCTTCGCGTGGGCTGACAGGCGGGTCGTGTACGTGGCCATGAACGCGAACGGAGCGTCCGGGTCCTTGCGGTTTTCGGCCAGGTGAAAGTGGACGCGCCCCACCAGGTTCCAGGCGGGGTGGAACCGCTTCAGGACGTCCTGGATCGATCCCTCGGAGCCGGCCAGTGTCGCATGGAACGCATCGTCGATCTGCTGCCACAAAGCAGTCAGGACCGTGGCGGTCAGGGTTTCGGCCCCGGTCATCGGCGGTGCACCCAGGGCGAACGCCGCCAGATCGTACTCGTCCGGTGCGGGGATGTGCGCCTTGATGGCACCCTCCCCAGCATCGGGCAGCGCGCACAAGGCTGTCACGTAGCGCGTCGCGAACTCGCGCCAGAAGGACAGGGCCGCCGGCAGCGAGATGCCTACCTCGCCCGCGCCGAGTTGCAGCAACCCGTAGCCAGGGCCGTTTTTGAACGCCGCCACCAGTCGCTCGCCGAGCACTGGGTCCAGCGCGAACCCGGCGACCGCAGGCAGCAGGATCAACCGGCCGTGCGGCGTCAGGATCAGTGCCAGGTTCGACAGGTCATTTCGGGTCATCACCCATCCGTATCGATTCAAATGCCGCGCGCCCTGGGCCCCTCACTGATGCCGCTGCGAGCCTATCACAGCCGGTATTCAGAGCACCGCACAAATGACAGCAGATCTGGAAGGCCCTGCACGAACTCAACCCGGGTTATTCACGCCCGCGTCTGCTGCGACCGCCGATCCTGGCGCCGGCTGCTGCGTTGCGGGGACCCCGACGCTCCAATCACCTGTCACCAGACAGGCTCAGTCGCGCCTGCACCCCGCGCCTTGTAGCCGGGCCGTCTCGACGGTCTCGCGACGACGCTCCATGAATAACCCGGGCTCAAATTTGAGGCCCTGAAGCAGTTCGTAGGCGGGGCGGTGTTCGGTGCCGTCATCGAGAATCTGACGCACCACGACGAACGGCGGGTCACCAAACGGTTCGCTGTGCCTTGGTGCTGCGATGGTCACAGGCACGTCGTTGTTTTTCGCAGACTTTCCTTGTAAGCCACCAGCGGGCTGGTAGGGGGACACATCATCCGGGTTCTGGGGTTCCAGCATCGGGTTCGGAGTGATGTGCTCCAACACCAGCTATGGCAGTGGACGGGCGGGTGCCTGGGCCCCCGAGCGAGCGCACGTATCCAGGGCGGTTGCAGGACATGTTTCCAGAACCCGGGATATCGAGAACGGCGCTCGGACGTTTCAGAACCGAAACAATCGTCCTGCACCGCCCGGTCCGTCGCCATGATGCATGCGTGGTGGACCACGTGCCATTACTGGGCGTGAGTTGTCAAGCACAGCACCTCCAGCACCTCCAGGATCTATGGATGGACCGAACCCCTGACGACCGATCATCGCAACGACCCCGCCGCAATCCGCAGTGGTCCGAAAACGGGCCATTCCAACAGTATCCTTGGCGAGCCGGTTGCCCAACGGCTGCAAGTGTGATAATTTATTACCCTTCCCCGGTACGTACCCCCGCCGGGTCCAGCGAGGTCGAAACATGCGACGAGTCATCAAATTCGGTGGAACATCCATCAAACACGTCGGGCGCGTCCGGATGGCCGCCAAGAATATCGCGAAACACGTTGTCGCCGGAGACGAGGTGATCGTCGTCGTGTCTGCGATGGGCGACACGACCAGCCAACTGATCAAGCAGGGCCATGAGACGTGGGGCGACGCGCCCTTCGACCAGAACTTCTTGCACCTGCTGGCTACAGGTGAATCCAAGTCGGCAGCGTTGATGGCCATGGCCTTGAGTTCCGAGGGCTGTCCGGCCCTGGCAATCGGGTTCGACCATCCCCAGTGGCCCGTGGTGGCGGCGGCCGGACAGGCGGGCACCCAGCGTGTGTCCTCGGGCAAGGTCAATGACCCGGTCGACGTGCGACTGGACGACACCGAAAGCCAGGCCCGTTTCGCCTGCCTAGTCGAACCGCTGCTTGCCAGCGACACCGTTCCGGTATTCCCCGGGTTCTTCATCCGCGAAGCTGAGGGGGGGCTGGTCTCGCTGGGCCGGGGCGGAAGCGACGTGTCCGCCTTCCTGGTGGGACGCTATTCCTGCGCGGACGAGGTCGTGATCGTCAGCGACGTACCCGGGGTGATGTCGGCGGACCCTCGGCTAGTCAAGGATTCGCAGGTGCTGCCGCAGATGAGCGCCGGCCTGTTGTCCGCCGTGTCGCACCGCGGCGCCCAGGTTCTGCATCCGAACGCCCTGCGCTACAAGCCGGACGCCGTGGCGGCGCGGGTGGTCCATTTCCGCGACCTGGGCCGGGTGGACGCCGGCACGCGGGTTACGGGCGTGGCCGAGACGCGCCTTTCGGTCAGCGAACGAGCGCTGACCCAGATACTGCTGTTCGGCAGGACCCTGGGGATGCGTCACGGTGTGCTGGGACGCATCGGTGCGTTCCTGGCGGCGCGCGGGATCCCGGTCCAGTCACTGACGTCGTCGGGTACGGTCCTGGGACTGTACCTCGACGCCCAGCAGGCCAAGACCGTGCTGGACGAATTGCACGATGAATTCGTGGGCCCGCGCAAGACATTCAACGAACTGCTGACCGCGGGGCCGATTGTCGAACTGACGCTGTCCAATCCGGCGTTCGTGATCGTGCCCGGCGTAATTTCGGCTATCTCGGACACCCTGTCACGCCACGGCATCAACATCATTGAAATGGTCACGTCCCACGCCGACATCGTGTTGTACTGCCGCAAGCAGGATGCCCACCGGGCGCGAGACCTGCTGATGTCACGCCTGGGACTGACACATGAACCGACCCTGCCCGAAGGTGAAACAAAGCCTGGGCAACCCTAGCAGGAGGAGGAATCGAATGGACTATTTCCATCGGAAAAACGGTGTGCTGTGGTGCGAGGACGTGCCCGTCGACGACCTGGCAAAGCGCTTTGGAACGCCGCTGTACGTGTACAGCCAACGGACGTACATCGAGCATTACGACAAGTTGGACAAGGCATTTGCCGACGTGCCCCACCGGATCTGCTACTCGGTCAAGGCAAACGGCAACCTGGCCATCCTGCGGACACTGGCAGCACGTGGATCCGGCGCAGACGTGGTGTCCGGCGGCGAGCTGCACCGCGCGTTGGCGGCGGGTATTCCTGCCGACAAGATCGTGTATTCCGGCGTGGGCAAGACCGTCCCGGAACTGGAACTGGCGGTCCAGGTGGGAATCCTCGCCATCAATGTTGAAAACGTCGAGGAACTGCGGGTCCTGTCCGAGGTCGCGGTCCGCTTGGGCAAGAAGCAGGGCTGCGCATTCCGGGTCAACCCTGACGTCGACCCGCACACCCACGACTACCTGACCACCGGGCGCGCCGAGAACAAGTTCGGCATCCCGCTGGCGGATGTGGGACAGGCCGCGGAACTGGCCGCAGCGCTTCCCGGGGTCGAGATGATCGGCCTGGACTTCCATATCGGGTCCCAGATTCTCGAACCCGGCCCCTACCAGGAGGCACTGCGCCAGGCGAGGGAAGTCATCGAAACGCTTCGAGGCCGGGGCTTCCCGGTCCACCACCTGGACATCGGTGGCGGCCTAGCGGTCCGCTACGACCACGAGCGCCCGATGACCGCCGACCAGTTCCACGACGAAATCGTCCACTTGGTGCAGGATCTGGACCTGGAACTGATCCTGGAACCCGGGCGGTTCGTGATTGGGCCTGCGGGCATCCTGTTGACCGAGGTCCAGTTCATCAAAGAGACACCGAACAAGCGTTTCGTGATCGTGGACGCTGGGATGAACGACCTGATCCGCCCGGCGCTGTACGACGCCATGCATCGGATCGAGCCGATCGCCGACGTCGCTGGCGAACTGACCGTGGCCGACGTGGTTGGCCCGGTTTGCGAATCGGGCGACTTTCTGGGCAAGGATCGGATGCTGCCCCCGCTGAAGCGCGGCGACCGGATCGCGGTGTTCACGGTAGGCGCGTACGGTTTCGTGATGTCCTCGAACTACAACCTGCGACCGCGGGCGGCCGAGGTTCTGGTGGATGGCGACCGGGTCGAACTGGTGCGCCGACGCGAGACCTGGGACGACCTGCTGGCCCTCGAGACCGGCGTCGCCACATCCGGAGTCTGAGCCTGCCGGACGGTCCAGATCATCTTCCAGCGAAGGCAGTTGCTTGCTGTCAACCCTGCCTTCGTCACCGACGCCCAGCATACAAGGCGGCTCGGATGCAACCGCCCCGTCCATTTGACTTCCCTACTACTCGACCCCTACGATCCACCCATGGCGATACTCATCGGCATCGCGATCGCGGTAATCCTTTTTCTGGTCGTCCTGGTGCTGATGGTCGCGGTCGTATCGGCCGTGTTCCCGTCGAACCCGCCGCCGCGATATCGGCTACCGCAACCGGAAGACCTTGGCCGAATCTACCCCCCGGGCCAGGAACATTTGGATCCACTTGGAGGCCGCGTCGGCGGCGGCGGGCACCAGCAACAGCAGCAGCTTGAGCGGGACGCCTGACTTCACGTCGATACTCCGTTTTGGTAGGGTTTCTAGCGAGGTAATGCGCCAGACGACCGCCGGGTCGATCAGGAAGGCCAGGGAACGGTCGGGTGGCGCAGCAGGCCGGAACTGCGATTCCCCGCTAGGGGTTTTCCCACGGTCGTGAGTAGCCCGTGCCCCAGTGGAAGCGACTCCAGTCAAGGATTTGCACGGTCCCCGATGATCATTGGCTGGAAATGGATCATAAGGATTATCAGCCGTCCGTCGGCCAACTGGTCCTCCAACCACACCAACGGTTTTGCGCGTCAGTGGCGCACGCGTCCGGCCGCAGGCCGGTTCGGCGCGGTCCTTGTCCCCGCGGCCGGGATTAGATTTCGAAGTTTAGATTAGGTTTGAGCCGCGGGGATAAGCAAGGACCGTGTCGAAAGCGGGCGTCCATTGAACGCGCTGGTTGGCCATCTCCGTCACGTTGAGAGCAAATGTGGGCTAAAGCCTCTTTTTTCGCTGATGAGGGGAAGGTGATTTTGGGGTAACGGGATCTGCCGTTGCATACTGGGGCGGAGATAGGAGAAGTGGGAGAAGTGGCGCACGAATGCCTGCCTTAAGCAACAAATCATCGACGAGCTGGCGCAAAAAAGGCCATAGATTGAATACTGCCTGGCGCTTGAACTGGGTCAGAATAACTGCGCTGGGCTCGGACTGCTCAGGAGAGACTTGGTAAATCAACTGACACGTGAGATTCATCTCCAGGGCCAATCGATCAGTTTCGTCATCGGCGTTGCAGCGAATTCGGACAGGTACCAGGGCGTGGAGGAATGCGGTGTCCTTTTGACGCGAAAAGCGAACGTTGGGCTCGAAGACCTCAGGTGAACCTTCCACAGGAATTATGGCCACTGGAATAGTTGGGTCCAGTAGGTAATTCAATCGAATCTCAGGGAAGCGAACGATCGCGAGTTCGGTGTCCCGGAGGAACTGGAGCCATACCTTGGGTTCCAACCGGGTCGTGTCATCAGCCATGAATTCCTCCTAAGCAGCTGTCTGTAGT
>CAZHDQ010000121.1:5544-7463 GCA_964531595.1 uncultured Anaeromyxobacteraceae bacterium | reverse complement strand
AAAGCTGTGGCTCGGAGGCTGGGTCGGGGTCTGGATCAGTCACGCCCTGCGGCACCGGCGCATCGGGCAGGTCTGCCCCCGGATCGACCCCCGTGAATTCCTGGTGCAGGAACCGATGCATCTGAAAATCGCGGTCCAGGGGGTCCGGCGTCTCCAGGAACCGGAAGGGATCCCGACTGTCGTACGCCAGGATCGAATGACATAGAGTGCAATCATAGGCCACGGGCTTGCCGTCGGAGTCGACCAGGTCCGGCGAATGGCAGCGAAGGCACCCCGGCCCTTGTTTGTGGCCCAGGTGATTGGGGTAGGCCCCCCAAAAGACGTTCATCCGAGGATGGATGTTCCTGTCGAACGCGGCGGTCAACGCCTCGACCGCAGCATCGATCTGCCGCCCCTGCCGCGCGACCGTATCCGGGTATTCCCATGCGTAGAACGAGGAAAAGTCCTGCGCCACCGACTCGCGGGCGTCCGCATTATGCAGATATGCACCCGTCAGTGCGGCCAGTGCCTGCCGCTTGGCGAACGGAAGCGAGCGGTCGATGGCGCCCCGGGCGATCCTTGAATCGACGGCATCCTCTGGGTCCTCGTAAATGTGAGTGGCCCGATTGTGGCAGTCGACGCAATCCACGGTGCGCACTTCCGGCACCTCTTTGCCGTCACCACTTGCCGGGTCCCACCGACGATTTTCGAACCGGTGCCAGGTCCCATCCTCCCGCCGCACCTCGACCCATCGCATCGCCAACCGTTCCCGATCCGTGGACTGGTAGCGGACCGCGTTTTTCCCCGCGACGTGCCAGTGGATCTCGCCACGATGTTCGCCGCTACCCGACCCGATCTTCAAGACCAGAGTCGAAAACCGGGGTGTGGACGCTTCGTCAAATCCGTGGGTGACAAACCGCTTGATGCGATTGCCGTAGAACGCTTCGGGCCAGTGGCACCGTTCACACGTCTCCCGCGCAGGCCGCAGGTTATGAACCGGCGTAGGAACGGGCCGTTCGTACAGATCGAATGTGGCCGAAACCATCTGCCACAACCCGTTGAGTTTAGCGTCGACCATCGCCTCGGCCCCGGTCCCCACGTGACAGTCCACGCAGCGCACCCTGGCGTGAGGGGATTTTTGATACGCAATCCACTCGGGATGCATCACGCTGTGGCAAGCGGTGCCGCAGAACACAGGCGTGTCCATGAACGCCAGCATCCGCGCGCCGGCCCCAGCCAGAAACAACACGTTGAGCAGGGTTAGCCCGCCAATCACCATAAGCAGACGCTGCCCCGAAGCCCGCACCGCCAGCAAGTCCGGGTCGAACCGCGCATTCAGCAATTCGCGGGTCGTTCGCCCTGTCCGTCGGCGATACAACCACCAGCCGATCGGGATCAACATCAGGCCCAGGATGAAGACCGCGGGCAGGGCCATGTATGTAATCAGGCCCACGTAGGCATTCGTTACGATGCCGGACAGGCGCATCAGTTCGGCCAGCACGAACAGCAGGAAACCCGACGTTGTAAGCACCACACCGGCGGCCCCCACCCAGTTGGTCGAAAGCCCCCGCCAAAGGTTGAGCAGGCGACGAAACATCGTCACTCCCCGGGCTTGTAGAGCCCCTGAAACACCTTCTGCAATTCGCCGTTGCGGATCGATTGCTTGATGTCACCGGTTTCGCGAGTCAACCACTGGTGCATGGGGTCCTCGGCCAGCAACTTGGCAACGGCCCCGCTGATCTCGGGATCGCCCAGTTCCTGGAGCGCCGGAATGAACTTGAAGTAGAAGTGCTTTGCGACCTCGTACATACCGTGCCACCAGGTGTAGTCGGGCCCCATCATCGCCACGCCGTGCCGCGCACGACGCCCCTCGTGGTGCCACAACTCCCAATAAATCCATTCAATATCGTTGCCGAACTCAGCCTTGCGCTTCAGCAGCC
>CAZHDQ010000121.1:0-5534 GCA_964531595.1 uncultured Anaeromyxobacteraceae bacterium | reverse complement strand
CAGCCCCTTGGCCTTCACCATTTCCATCAGGCGGGTCGCAGGTTCGGCGAACTTGACGTTGTAAAGCTGGACCGTGCTGTCGAACTGCTTGTAGTGCCCCTCGACGAAGCGGGTCCCGTGACAAGCCAGGCAGACCGTCTGCATGTTTTTGCGGCGCTCCGGCCAACCCTCCTTCATCTTCGACACGGGCGGCCGCAGCGTCCACGAGCTGCGGCGACCAACATCGTGAGTGCGATCCTGACCAGGCGCCGCCGACATGTGGCACGTGGCACAGGTGGGCGCCACAAAGTAGTCCTGGCCGACGACCCACCGTTCCGCGTCCAGGTTCATCTTGTCCACGTTCGTGAAGAACGCGTTTCCGTGCTTCGATTCCTCGTAAATTTCCTTCTGGGGATGGTCGGGGCCGAGGTGGCATTTGCCGCACGCCTCGGGGCGTCGCGCCTGGGCCTTGTCGAATGAGTGCCTGGAGTGGCAGGCATTGCAGGCTCCCTTGCTGCCGTCGGGATTGATGCGCCCGATGCCCGAATTCGGCCAAGACATCGAGGACAGCCGATTGGGCGACTTCGGGTCGATGATCACCCGGCCACCGTGGCAGCTTTCGCACCCCGAGACCACGACCGGTTGCCCGGCGACGGCGTGAGCCAGGTACGCATCAGCCGAATCCAGGATCTCGCCGGCGTGGGCATGGTAGGAGCGATCGACCTGTTCGTACTCCTTGACGTGGCATCGACCGCAGTCGGCAGGCGTCACCAGTGTGGCGATCAGAGCCCCCTCGTGTTCGAAACCGTCGGCATCGCCGGGTTTGGCCTGGTGGCAGTCGATGCACGTGACCTTATGGCGGGCATGTTTCGACTGATACCACTGAAGATAGAGGCCTGGGCTCTTGTCCTTGTGGCAGGTCATGCACCGCCCGGCGACTACGGACGCGTTAACCTGCGGCCCGGTGGCCATGGCCGGGGCGGCGACAATCATCAGCATGCATATGAACACGAATGTCCTCATCGGGTCCTCCGGCTTGGCTGCGGACGATTCTAGGCTGTCCCGGTTGGCGTTCCAACCCCGGGATTCCAGGTCTGATTTACCACAATCAACACGTGCCCTGGGGCAGTACGGCACCTGTACCAGCCAAATGCCACATTAACGCAACGGTATTTTCGAGCTACTGCCCGCGCAGCTTCGCGACGGCCGCTTCGACGACCGATCTGGGCGTGCAAGCGCGCGTGTTGTCCGCGTAGTAAAGATCCAGAGTCTGCTGGGAAATCAGGCCGTCGGCGACCAGATCCATGACATCGAAGCAGACGTTGTCGTCATCGGCCCGACAGTCCCGGTCGTCCTCACACGAACGCAGGCAGATACCGCCCCCTTCGCCCAGGCCTTCGCCCAGGAACGCGAACAGGCTGAAGCAGACGCCACCCATTTCGGCGGTGCATGCCGCGTCAGATCCGTCCAGCGCGCAAAACAGCGAGGAACAGTATCCGTCCGCAACGACAGCACCCTGGATGAACTTGGCGAGGGCTTCGGTCGTCATGCAATAGGCCGTCACGCATTCGGTGTTGCCGCTGCACGGGGCACCGACTTGGCCCTCGCCAGGCCCAAAGGGTCCGCCGGTATCGAGGTTCGGCTCGAACACGTTGACCGCGCCGCCCTGGCTGCCGATGTCCCCGGATTCAGCGACCCAGCCACCGGGCGCCATGCCGCAGGATGCCCCAGCCATCGCCAACAGGAAGACCCCGACAGGCCAGGACGCCACCCGCGCAACGGCCCCTAGATGCGTCATGCCTCCTCCCGTATCGAAATCCCCACGGACCTTCGGGTTAGCCGCCGGTCACGAGGGCGACAAAACCCCCGTCATCCATCGCCCAGCCCGCTTCCGCATCGCACACTTTGCGCCAATCCGCCCGACGCATCACCAAAACTTCGCGGGGATCCGAATTCCCGCCGTGAACACGTCGGCCGCCCGGGCGTTGCGCCCCGGGATCAGGCTCAACGTGCGATAAGTCGCGTATACCTGTAGTGGCGCGCCCAGCCGCAGGAAACTGAACATCGCAGTGAACACCAGGATGTTGCGATAGCCGGGCCGCCAGCGGTCCTCCTGGGTGAAATCCCACAAATCGGACCGGGACCGGTAGTCGGTCTGGAACGAGTGCAGGAACGTGTAGCGCACCGACAGCGTCAGCAGCGGCGGGAACATTTCAGCCCTCGATGCCTCGAAACCGCTAATCCAGGCCGGACGCACCGGCCCCTTCCACGGCACCACGTCAGCCTGGATCGATGCCCCGACGAAGTCGCCAGGGTCGATGATGTAGGAGGTACCGGTGAAAGGCTCGAAGTTCATCAGCAAAGGGTTGCGAACGCCCGCGGGCGCATCGTACCGGCGGAGCGCGAACCAGTCGTAAAACACCTCGACGCCCAGGATCAGGCGGTCGTCCAGTTCCTTCCGGAAGCTCCGGTCGAACCCCAGGTGGATCGACAGATTCCCCTGCGTCTGCAAATCCCACATTGTAGTGCCGGCAGCCACGACCTCTTCTGAATCAGCCCGCCGACCCGTCGGCAGCGCCCCAGTGACGGTTAGTGCCGATGCGAACCCGGCTGCCTCGAACGCCGGGATCCAGTACGACCATCGCAGCCGCACGCCCAGTACCAGGTCGCCCAGCACGCCCCGGTTGCCGACCCATTTCCCCGGCCTGGATTGGCCCATGCTTTCAGCCCATTCCCAGAAGTCCGTCTCGCTGTAAGGCCGCCCAAGCGTCGGCTGGAAATCCCCGGGGATCCAGCGCAACCGCGGCGTGATTTCCGTGCGCAACACGACGGGCACGCCGATCCCGACGGCCAGCCAGTCCAGGATGCCGTACTGTAATTGGATCGCCATGATGTGATAGCGAACGCTGGCATCTGGGATCAACTTGCCCTGCTTGCCACCGCCCGGTTCGTAGCGTTCGATGACCGGGACCAGCGGACCCATGTCGCCGTCGTTGTCCCAGGCGCCTTCAAGCCACGAATAGTGGTACTGGATGTCCAGAAGGAACGTGCCCTTGGGCAACCCCTCGGCGAAGCCTGCCCGCGCGGGCGCTGGGATTGCCGCCAGCAAGGCCATCGCAAGTGCGACGCACAGGGACATCGTCGCGGCCCGGGCCACAGTCATTCGCCGTCCCCCAGCGCAGACAGGTCGGCCAGCGAACATTCCAGGAACTCGCCGTCGATCGCAGGCACCTGCCCCATCGCGTATCGTATCCGCAGCGTGGCCGGTTCGAACACCGCCGCAATCATCGAGTCCCGAACGTCGACCAGGTCGGGAATCCGCAACACTTCGATCGCCGAATCGGAGTCCAGCGTGCCGTAGCGCGCGCGAATCCCCTCGCCGAGGATCGAACGCGCCCGGACCGAACGATAGTAGAAACTGGACCAGTACCGCTGGGGCAGCACGTCGAACAGCAGGACATGCGTCGTCAGGTCATTCAGGTTCTTCAAGTAATGGCTGCCAATGTGCAAATCGTCTGCGCCTACGCCACCCAGGTATCCCGTCACCCCCGTGACGCCCGTCGCCGGGTCGCCGGGTCGGATCGTGAAAGCCCCTCCGGCCGGATTGTTTTCAATATTTCCGTCCAGTTCGACCGCCGCCATACCGCCGGCCGCATCCGCGACCAAGACGTTCCAGCCAAACGTGGCCTTGACCCGCTCCAGCGTGTCTACTGCTTCATCGACCGTACGCAGACGGCTCAACAGGTCGCGTCCCAGGATCCCGATGGGAACGCCTTGCGCCGCCAACCGGGCATCGAACAGGTCGCGGATGAATCCTTCAACCATCGGGTTATCCAACGTGTCCGACGTGTTGAACGTCCAGGCAAGCCCTTCGGCATTCATACCCGACAGGCCCCAGATTAGGCCCGTGTACCCCAGCACCGCGTGCGCGATCCCATCGTCGGGCTTGTGGATGAACAGCACCGTATGCTTGTGGGTCGTGTCCGAATCCAGCAGCGCGAAGTGGTGCGCCAGCAGCGGCGCCCCATCGGCCGTCGCATCGCCCCGGGCCGCGAACGCAATGGATGGCGGCTGGGATTGCCCTTTTGAGGTGCCCTGATTCGGGATGGCACCCAGAGGCTGCCCGTAGCCACGCGTCGAAAAAACGATCCGTTCGTCGCGCATGAACCGGGCGCGCATCGGCGGCGGGTTGACGATCCGGTTGAAGTCACCAGCCTGGACAACCAGCGATTCAACCGCCGCGTCCCTGAACCCACCCGGCGGCAGGAATTCCACGTCCAACGATTCCGGGTCGTTTGATACGGGCAGGACCGTGATGACGTCGGCATCTTGCGGATACGCGTACTGAACGTCGTTGTACCGGATGCGAACGGTGTCAGGGTCCACGCCGGGGTCATCGCCCTTGTCAGTCCCTATGGCCAATTTGATATCGTGCAGGTGCAGGCGGATCGGGGCGTCCGGAGACACCTCGACCATCGACGCATACGGCGACGGTTCGAAGGGCACGATCACGCCCTCGCCGTCCTCGTCCATTTCACCGTCGCCATCGTTGTCCAAGCCGTCGTCGCCTGCGCCCAGGAAGTATACGCCGGTAAGCATCGGCGACATGAACTGTCGGATGTAGTAGGTGATCGATCGAAACACCAGCAGCGTGTCAAAGAACGTGTTCAGGATTAGGATTTTTTCGAACGGCAGGTCGGCACCGTCCGCGATGCCCTGCATTTCATCCAGGTATTGCTGCGGGATCCATGCCTTCAAGGATTCGGCACTATCGCGCATCACCAGGTACGAAAATCCGCACAATTCTGTACAGTTGTGCTCGCACGTCGCCAGACATTCGTCGCGCCATTTCTGGAAGTACGAATCATCAACGCCTTCCGCAGAAGACTGGTAGCGCAACAGCACCGACGCCATGTCAGGCCGCTCGCGGTTCAGATACGGCATAAGGGACTGAGTCAGAAGCATCGCGTACAACGATCGAATCCGCCCGGGAAACCGCTGTCCATGCTGGAAACCGCGCTCGTATGGCGACCCGCGCAACACGGCGGTCTGGACATAAGGTGGCGGGACCGCATCGCCGCAGGTCGCAGTCATCAAAAAGGTCGCCAAAACGGCCACCACAAAGCCCCTGCGCGCGCATGATCGCTTCAACCAAACCTGCATCGTCAAGGTAGGGGCGCATCCTAGCAAGTGTTTTGCCTGGGTCAAGGGTCGGGCTTGCCCGCAAGCCACCGCACTGGTCGAGGTTTGACTTCGCGATCCAAGGGCTACCGCTGCGTCATCCGCAGCAATTCGCGCTAAACGTCGGGGCCCGCATCGCCGGCAGGTCAGCGACCGACGAACACGGTCGAAAACAGGTCCAGGAGCCCCTTTGCACCCACCGGCTCGGGCTTCCCAGGCTCGACGATCAACGGTTCATCGCCCTCGCGTTCGACGTAGACGAGACCCTGGTGGAACCCAACGAACAGGCCGCCGGGGGCGTCATCGAATAGGCTGCGCCCCCACCAACCCACCGGGATCGGCAACCCCATCAGGTGAAACAGCGTCGGGGCGAG
>CAZHDQ010000120.1:0-7573 GCA_964531595.1 uncultured Anaeromyxobacteraceae bacterium | reverse complement strand
CAGCGCGACCGTCGAGTATCGTGTGTACTGGTTGATTTTTTGGCGCCCCTGGTCGCCTTCCTTTTGCAACCGCTCCAGTGCCGGCACGACGACGGCCAACAACTGGAAGATAATGGACGCGCTGATGTAGGGCATGACGCCCAGCGCAAACACCGACATTTGCGAAATGGCACCGCCGCTGAACATGTCGGCCATCCCCAGCAGGCCAGTCTGGCCGTACCGGATGAAGTTCGTCATGATCTCGCGGTCAATACCAGGAACTGTGACATAGATCCCGATGCGGTACACGGCCAGCATGCCGAGCGTGTACAACAGCCGCTTTCGCAGCTCTGGGACCTTGCCGAGTCCTTCAAGGCTGTGGGCCACGAGTCTCCCTCCGCCCCGCGCCGAATCAGGCGCTGGTCTGCTCGGTCACGAGCTTCACGGTGCCACCGGCCGCCAGTACTTTTTCCCTGGCCGCCCCACTGCACGCGTGTACCACGATGTCCACCTTGCGGGTCAGTTCGCCGTTACCGAGCAACTTGACGCCATAACCAATCTTGCGGACCAGGCCAGCCGCCTGGAGAGACGCAACGTCGATCTGGGCCCCGTCCTCGAACAACTCAAGTTCACCGACGTTGACCACCGCGAACTGCTTGTGATCCAAGGACGTGAACCCGCGCTTCGGCAAGCGGCGCTGTAGCGGCATCTGGCCACCCTCGAACCATGGGGGACGGCCCTTACCGGTACGTGCACCTGTGCCCTTATGGCCGCGACCACTGGTCTTGCCCAGGCCCGACCCCACCCCACGGCCCACACGCTTCCGGGGCTTTGTAGACCCCGGAATGGGCTTTAGCGAGGAAAGTTCCTTCATTGCGCCACCTCACGCTGGTTCAGGCCGCGCCTTTCCAGCACGTCCTCCCGCGTCATCAGTTGCCGCAGGCCCTCGATAGTCGCCCGGACGACGTTGTGCGCGTTGCGGGTGCCGATGCACTTCGTCAACACGTCCTTGACGCCCGCGGCCTCAAGCACGGCCCGCGCCGCGCCGCCCGCAATCACTCCGGTACCAGGCGATGCCGGCCGGATGATCACATGGCCCGCGCCATAGTGCCCGTGGACCTCGTGGGGCAGCGTCGTACCCTTGATTGGCACGCGGATCATGTTCTTCCGCGCCCGCTCGCCACCCTTGCGGATCGCCTCCGGCACTTCCTGGGCCTTGCCCAGTCCGTAGCCGACCAGCCCCTCGCCGTTGCCGATCACGACCAGCGCGGCGAATGAGAACCGGCGACCACCCTTGACCACCTTTGCCACGCGGCTCAGGTGGACGATGTGCTCCGAGAACTCAAGTTTCTCTTGCACGTGTTCTTCGGCCATTACATCTCTCCCGTCAGAACTGCAGGCCGGCTTCCCGGGCCGAATCGGCCAGGGCCGCGATTCGGCCATGGTACAGGAAACCGTTCCGGTCGAAGACCACGGTCTCGATGCCCTTCGCCTTGCAACGCTCGGCGATCAGCGTTCCGACCTTCTTCGCCACTTCCATCTTCTTGAGCCCGGCCAATCCTTCTCGGATTTCCGGCGACAGGGACGACGCTGCCACCAGGGTGTTCCCGGCAGCATCGTCTATGACCTGCACGTCAATGTGGCACGAGCTCCGGAAGACTACCAGGCGCGGCCGCTCGGCCGTCCCGCGGATCTTTTTGCGGATCCGAATCTTCCGGTTCAGGCGCGCCTCTCTGCGACGTTTTGCGGTACGAACTTCCACGTTGCGCCTCCGACGTTACTTCGCGCCAGCCTTGCCGACCTTGCGCCGAATCTTCTCGCCCAGGTAAGCGACGCCCTTGCCCTTGTAGGGCTCAATGGGTCGCAGCCCCCGGATCTTGGCCGCCGTATTCCCCACGGATTCCTTGTTGATGCTCTTGAGCACGATCTTCAGGTTCCGGTCTTCAACCGTCGCCGTCACATCGTCCGGCAGCGGGTAATTCACCGGTTTCGAATAGCCCAGGTAAAGCGTCAGAGCCTTGCCGCCACCCGCGTCTTCGGCCTTGTAGCCGGTCCCGGTGATGACGAGTACCCGCGAAAACCCCTGGCTGCAACCCTCGACCATATTCCCGATAAGGGTCCGCATCAGACCCCACATCGCCGGAGCATTCGGGTGCGACGGGTCAGGACTAACCTGAACCGTTCCATCCACCACCTTAACAGTCACGCCGAGCATCGGCCGCGCCAGGGCACCCAAAGGGCCCTTGACGCTGACCTGGTTTCCGGCGATTTTGACCTCGACCCCGTTCGGGATCGGGATGGGCTTCTTGCCAATCCGCGACACTTGGACCTCCTAACGACGTCTCCACGCCTGCCCAATCGTTTGGACAGGGGTTCCGCCGACCCGGGCGCCTCAAAGCGCCCCGATTTCCTTACCAGACCGTCAGCAGCACTTCGCCGCCCACGCCCTGCTTCCGCGCCTCGACATCCGCCATGACACCGTGCGACGTCGACAAGACCGCGACGCCAAGCCCATTCCGTACCAACGGGATTTCGTCCTTGTTGACGTACACCCGGCGGCCTGGCTTGCTAGCGCGCTTAATACCGACGATCACATTGCGCTTTGGCGCCTCGTAGCGCAGATACAACTTGAGGATGCCCTGCAGGCGATCATCGATCACCGACAGGTCCTCAATGTAACCCTGCTCTTTGAGGATCTCGCCGATCCGCTGGAGCATCTTCGAATTCGGCATCTCCACCGCAGTAAAGCCCGCGTTGATCGCGTTCTTGATGCGGGACAACATGTCGCTAATCGGGTCGTTCACCATAGTCCGTCTCCTACCAGCTCGCCTTGATCACGCCCGGAAGGTCGCCCTTCAGGGCCAGCATGCGGAAGCAGATACGGCACATGTTGAACTTCCGCAAGTAGGCCCTCGGCCTTCCGCACAGCGGGCAGCGCGTGTATTTCCGGACATTGAACTTCGGCTTGCGAACCGCCTTGATCCTTAACGAAGTCTTCGCCACGCCCGTCCTCCTTATGCCGCCGCGCCCGACTTCCGGAACGGCATCCCCAACCCCTTCAACAGGGCGAAGGCTTCCTCGTCGGTCGTCGCGCTAGTGCCCACCGTCACGTTCATCCCCTTGAACTTTTCGACCTTGTCGTAGTCGACTTCGGGGAAGATGATCTGCTCACGGATGCCCAACGTGTAGTCGCCGTGGCCGTCGAAAGCCTTGGGCGACACGCCGCGAAAGTCGCGAACACGGGGCAGCGCAACGTTCATCAACCGGTCCAGGAACTCGAACATCCGATCGCCACGCAGCGTAACAGAGACGCCGACGTTGTTCCCGGCTCGGACCTTGAACGCCGCGATCGACTTGCGAGCCTTGGTGATCACTGGCTTCTGCCCGGTGATCGCAGTCAACTCGACGACCGCGTTGTCGATCATCTTCGGGTTTTGGGTCGCCTCGCCCAGGCCCATGTTCACGGTAATTTTGACTAGCCGTGGGACCTGCATACGGTTCTTGTATCCGAACCGCTTCATCAGTTCCGGGACGACCTCGGTCTCGAACTTGCTCTTCATTCTGGTCATGTCATGCCACCTGCATCGACCTCGACGCGGCACGCGCCACGCGGCCTAGTCGAAAACTTCGCCCGTCCGCGTCGCAACGCGAACCTTCCGCACCTTGCCAGATGTCTCGCGCGTTTCGAAACGCACGCGCACCGGCTTTCCATCCTTTTTGCTGACCAGCGCCAACGCCCCAACCGGCAACGGCGCCGGTACCTCGTTGATCCCGGCCTTCAGGTTCCGGACGCTGCGCTTCGTGTGCCGCTTCACTACGTTAAGGTTCTCGACGGTAGCGCGGTCCCCTCCGACGGCTAGGACCTTGCCCTTTTGGCCAGCGTCCTTGCCCCGCAGCACCACGACTTCGTCGCCCTTGCGGATCTTCTTCATGTCAGATCACCTCCGGCGCCAGCGACACGATCTTCATGAACTTCTTCGCTCGCAATTCCCGCGCCACCGGCCCGAAGATGCGTGTGCCAATCGGTTCGGCCGCGGCATTGACAACGACACCGGCGTTCTGGTCGAACCGGATATAAGTCCCGTCCGCCCGCCCGATTTCCTTCGCGGTCCGTACGATTACGACCTTGACCACGTCGCCCTTCTTGACCTTGGACCGCGGCATCGCTTCCCTAACGGACGCGACCACGATATCCCCGACGCTGGCGTAGCGACGACCTGTGCCGCCAAGTACGCGAATCACCTTCAGGCGCTTGGCACCCGAGTTGTCCGCCGACACCAGAGTTGACTCTGTCTGGATCATGGTCCACCTCGATTTGGCGGCCTTCCCCCGGGAAAGTCCACCAACCCACTATTCACACAGCCGTCTTGCCCAGCGTCTTCACCACGCGCCAACGCTTCCGCGCGGACATGGGCCGGCATTCCTCGATCTCGACCTTGTCGCCCAGCACACACCCGCCGATTTCGTCGTGCGCCATGTAGTGCGTCTTGCGCGTTATGACCTTATGGTACTTACGGTGCTCGTAGCGCCGCGCGACCTCGACGATCACGCTCTTGAGACCGGCCACGCTCGTAACTTTCCCCACGAACGTTCGCTGGGTCTTGTTGACGGTCTGCTGCTCCATCTCGCCCCTCACTCCCCGGCACGCCGGTGCATTTCGGTCAGGACTCGCGCCAGGTTACGCTTCGTCGCGTTGACGTCGGCCACCTTCGACATCTGGCCTACAGCCAGTTTCATTCGCATCTTGAACAACGACTCGCGGAGAGATTCCTCGCGCTTAGTCAGTTCCTCGGGCGTCAGAGCCCGGATTTCTTCCGTCATGTACGCCTTCATCGGATCTCCCCGCGCTTCAGGACCTTCGTATGGATCGGTAACTTGTGGCCCGCCAGGCGGAACGCCTCCTTCGCGGTGGCTTCGTCAACACCCTCAATCTCGTACAGCACGCGACCGGGCTTGATTACCGCCACCCATTCTTCCGGTGGTCCCTTACCGCGACCCATGCGGGTTTCCAGCGGCTTCTTGGAGAGCGGCTTGTCCGGAAAAATCCGGATCCAGACCTGGCCGCCGCGTTTGACGTGACGGGTGACTGCGATACGGGCGGCCTCGATCTGCCGCGCCGTGACCCAGCCACATTCCATGGCCTGCAGGCCAAACTCGCCGAAGGACACTTCCGAGCCGCGATACGCGAGTCCGCGCATCTTGCCCTTCTGGACCTTGCGGTGTTTCACTCGCTTGGGGGAAAGCATCTTCCGCCTCCGTTGGCACCCTCAGGTGCGCCTCGTATCGCGGCCATCCTGGCCGCCTCCGCCGTCACTTTTTCAGGATGTCGCCCTTGTACACCCAGGTCTTGACCCCGATCACGCCGTACGTCGTCCGAGCCTCGCCCAGGCCGAAATCGATGTCCGCCCGCAGAGTGTGCAGCGGCACCCGGCCCTCGCGATACTGCAGGACGCGCGACATCTCGGCCCCGCCCAGTCGGCCAGAGCATCGGATCTTGATGCCCTTTGCCCCAAGCTTCATCGCCTGCGTCACGGCCCGTTTCGTCGCGCGTCTGAAAGACACGCGACGCTCCAACTGCTGTGCCACCGACTCGGCGACCAGCTGTGCATCCAACTCGGCCTTGCGGACCTCCTGGATGTAGGGCACGACCTCCTGGGAGGTCAGCTTCACCAGGTCCCGCTTCAGTTCCTCGATGTTCTTGCCCTTCTGGCCGATCGCAATGCCCGGCCGCGCCGTGAAGATGAATACCTTCACACGAGTCGCCGTTCGCTCGATCTGTACCGAGGAGATCCCAGCCTGGCCCATCTTCTTGCGGACCATCTCACGAATCTTCACGTCCTCGCGGGCCCACGTTCCGTACAGCTTGTCGGCGTACCAACGCGAGTTCCACGTCTTGACGTAAGGGATCCGAAACCCAACGGGATGTGTCTTCTGACCCAAGGTGTCCTCCTACTCCCGCTCGCCCAGGATCACAGTGATGTGGCTGGTGAACTTGTTGATCCTGTTCACCATGCCGCGCGCCCTGGACAGACTCCGACGCAATGTCGGCCCCTTATCCACGAAGATCTCCTTGACGTACAGGTTGTCCAGGTCGAAGTTGCCCGCCTGGCGCGCCTGGTCGACGGCCGACATCAGCACCTTCCTGACCGGCATCACCGCGCGCCGGGGGATGAACATCAGGATCGCGCTCACCTCATCGACCCGTTTGCCGCGGATCGCATCGGCGATGTGGCGCACCTTCCTGGGCGTCATCCGGATGTAACGGGCGGTGGCCTTGACCACATGTCCTTCCATCGGTCCCACCTCTTACTTTTTGCCGCCACCGCGCTTCTCGACCTTGCCCCGCTTGTCCCCGGCCGAGTGGCCGTGGAAGGTGCGGGTCGGCGAGAACTCGCCCAGCTTATGCCCAACCATATTCTCGGACACGAACACTGGAATGAACTTCTTGCCGTTGTGGACAGCAAAGTTCAACCCAACCATCTCGGGCAAAATGACCGAGCGGCGGGACCACGTCTTGATGGACTTCTTCTGGCCGGACCGAAGCTGCTGCTCGATCTTATCGACCAAATGCTTGTCGATGAAGGGTCCCTTCTTGACTGACCTAGGCATGGTGTACTCCGTCCGTCACTTCTTGCGCCGCTTGACGATCAGTTTGTCCGTCCGCTTGTTGTGCCGAGTGCGATAGCCCTTGGTGGGCTTGCCCCACGGCGTCACCGGGTGCCGGCCGCCGGACGTCTTGCCCTCACCGCCGCCCATCGGGTGGTCAACAGGGTTCATGACGACGCCACGGCTTTGAGGCCGGATACCCTTCCATCGGTTGCGCCCTGCCTTACCGATCGACATGTTTTCGTGGTCGTGGTTAGACAGGTCACCGATGGTTGCCCGGCATTCCTCGCGGACCTTGCGCAGTTCGCCAGAGGGCAACCGCACCAGCGCGTACCCACCTTCCAGCGCCATCAACTGCGCCGATCCACCGGCCGCGCGGACCATCTGGCCGCCGCGACCGATCTTCAACTCAATGTTATGGATGGCGGTGCCCTGCGGGATCGCCTTCAACGGCAGGCAGTTGCCGGGGCGAATCTCGGCGTGGGGCGCTGCCATCAACTCGTCGCCGACCTTGATTTCACGAGGCGCCAGGATGTAGCGCTTCTCGCCGTCAACGTAGTTCAGCAACGCGATACGGGCGCTCCGGTTCGGGTCGTACTCGATCTGCGCAACCCGCGCCGGCACGCCGACCTTGTCACGCTTGAAATCGATAATCCGGTACAACCGCTTGTGGCCACCCCCACGATGCCGCGAGGTGATCCGGCCGTGGTTATTATGCCCAGTCTTACGATGCTTGTAAGTCGTAAGGGACTTCTCGGGACTGCCCCTCGTTACTTCCGAAAAGTCCGCACCGTCCATGGCCCTACGGCCTGGCGACGTCGGCTTGTACTTAATGGTCCCCATCGTCAGCGCTCCCTTAGGCTACGCGGTCACATCCCTTCGAACAGGTCGATCTTGTCGCCTTCTCGCAGGGTCACGATCGCCTTCTTCCAGTCCGGTCGCTTCCCCAAGAACCGGCCCATGCGCTTCGCCTTACCGCGAACAATCT
>CAZHDQ010000119.1:0-7585 GCA_964531595.1 uncultured Anaeromyxobacteraceae bacterium | reverse complement strand
CAGGCGAGATGGATCGCCGCTCGTAGTGGAGCGGTTGTTTCGTAACAGGCCCTAACCGGCGGCCTCGCGGTCCCAGTCCCGGATGTGTTAGCATTTTCCAATTCGTCTTGTGAGGTCCGGATGCAACCCATGCCGAGAACGCGCGCATGATCACGCTGCTACTGGTCGTCGCCGGTGCGCTGGCGATTTCATTCATGTGTTCGATCCTCGAAGCCGTGCTGTTTTCGGTCACCCCGTCCTACGTGGGCCTGCTCCAGCTAAAGCACCCCTCCACGGGCCGACTGCTGGCCCGGATGCGCGAGGACATCGACCAGCCGATAGCCGCGATCCTGACGTTGAATACCACCGCCCATACGATCGGCGCGGCCGTTTCAGGTGCACTGGCGCTGAAGGAGTTTGGCGATGTCTGGGTGGCAGCATTCTCGATCGTATTGACACTGGCGATCCTCGTCTTTTCCGAGATTCTGCCCAAGACGATCGGCGTGGCCTACTGGAAACAGCTTGCGCCAGGGGCCACCCAGATCCTGCGGGTGATGATCTTCGTCCTCAAGCCGGTTCTGGTGCCCCTTGCCGGGATCAACCGATTGATCACGCCACGCCGCGAAGGCCACATGCCGCGTATCAGCCGGGCTGAATTCAAGGTCATGGCCGACATCGGACGCCGTGAAGGCAGCCTGGACGACGACGAGTGGCAGGTAGTCACCAACGTGATCAACCTGAAACGCAGCCGGGTCGACGAGGTCATGACACCGCGGACCCGGATCGTTGCGGTGCCGCTGGACGGGGGCGTCGCGGCGGCCAAGGAACTGATCCTTGCGCAGGGCCACACGCGGCTTCCAGTGTACCTCGAAAGCCTCGACCAAATCGTCGGAATCGCGCTCAGCCGCGACATCTGGCGGGCCGACAACGCGGGTGAGACCGACCTTAGCAAGGTCATGCGCGAGCCGCGTTTCGTGCCCTGGAGCAAGCCAGTCGAGGCCCTGATCCGCGAACTGCGGCAGGAACAGATCAACATGGTGATCATCGTGGACGAGTTCGGTGGCACCGCCGGGCTGGCCACGCTTGAGGATCTGATCGAAGAAATCGTCGGCGAGATCCGCGACGAACACGAAATCCCGGCCATCGAATTCCAGCCGATGCGCAACGGCGAGGTCCAGATCGACGGGGCCATGCCCCTACGCGAGGCCGAGGCACGCCTGGGACTGGCGCTACCGATAGAGGTCTACGACACAGTGGGTGGATTCGTGTTTGGGGAACTGGGCCGTCTCCCCGAGATAGGCGACGAGGTCTCGATCCCAGGCGGCCGTTTCAGGGTGTCCCGGATGGACGACCTGCGCGTGGCGAGCGTCGTTTTCGTCACCGACCCAAACACAGCTAACACCTTGGATTAATGTGTAACCGGCGAATTCCGAACCGGAACCTTGGTCGCGAAGCCGCAGATGCGGTTATCATCCCCCGCGAACCCCGCGGGCAGGCCACGGGGACGCACGTGCCGCAGGATCGTAATTAGGGGGACCGACGGTCGATGCTGGAATCGTTCGTCGCACTGCTGTCGGGGAATTCGCTTGCCGTAGCGCACGGGTTGCTGCTGCTGTTTCTGGTGATGTGCGGGCTGGGGCTACCGCTGCCTGAGGACGTCGTGCTGGTCGGCGGCGGCGTGCTGGCATGGCTGGCCTCACCGGTCGACCCGCTCACATTCGGCACCATGATCACGCACCCAGCGGCACTGACGATGGCGGCGGCGGGCCTGCTGGGAATCTTGGTGGGCGACTCGATCATCTTCTTCGCCGGTCGCCGGATCGGCGGGCACCTCGCCGAAAGTCGCCTGTTGCGACGGCTGGTCACGCCGGCCAAGCTCCGCAAGGTCGAAAGCCTGATGCGCAGACGCGGTAGCACCGTCGTGATGCTCGCCCGTTTCCTGCCTGGGCTGCGCGCCCCGACGTACTTCGCGGTTGGGCATTCCCGCTTCCCGTATTGGCGGTTCGTGCTTTACGACGGGATGGCCGCGACAGTGTCGGCACCGCTGTGGGTGCTGATCGGCTACTGGTTCGGGGACGACATCCGACACGCCGCAGCGACGGCGAGTCGGTTCAGCCACATCGTGATCGCGGCTGCCTTCGGGCTGCTGATAATCGCTATCCTGCTGCGGCACCGCAAGCGCCAGCGGGACCCTACCCCCCCGGTCGACCCGTCCTAGTGTCCAGTGATTTCCGTCTTTTTTGCGGTTTGCGTCACCGAAGCCTGTGCCAGTGAAGCGCCCGCACGTCAGTCCACGGTCGCGCCGTCGGGGATGTCGGTTCGCCCAGCAAGCGCGTCGCGTTGCAGCCCAGGGCCGACCAGCACATTCGAACCGATCCGCATCCCGTCCGGGATCGCCGTACCCTTGCCGACGACAGTGATCCCGCCTACCAGGTGGCTGGGAAACGCCTCATTGGCCCCGTCGAAGCAGTCCTCGCGTCCCACCCTGGCACCCGCCCCGACCGACACGTCCTTGTCCAGGACACAGCGCAGCACCTGAGCATCACGACCGATCACACAGTCGTGCAACACGACCGACCCAACCACCCGCGCCCCGGCTTCCACCCGGACGCCGGGCGACAGGACGCTGTCTTGGACTTCGCCCGCGACCACGCAGCCTCGTCCCAGCAAAGAATCACGCACTTGCCCTGTGCCTTCCAACCGCATCGGCGGGTGATAAACCTGCCCTCTCCCAGCCATGTTCGTTCGAACCCGCCACGCGAACAGGTCCAGCCCCGTCTCCTCGGGACGCAACGCATCCATGTTGGCCGACCAGTAAGAATCCAGCGTGCCGACGTCGCGCCAGTAACCGGAAAACGGATGGGCTTTCACGACGCGCCGGCCCAGCATCCCCGGAATCACGTGGGCGCCAAAGTCGTGCCGCCCCTCGCGGCAGTTCGCCGCCAATTCCTCGATCAGCACGTCGTGTCGGAAGATGTACACGCCCATGTTCGCGACGTTGCTGACGCGCTCTTTGGACTTCTCGACGAAGCGCGTGACGTGGCCGTCGGCGTCACAGACCATGACCCCGAAGCGGTCGGTCTGGTCCCATGGCACCACCATAGAGGCGACCGTCAGGTCCGCGCCGGCCTGTCGGTGCGCGGCCAACATCGGCCGATAGTCCATCTCATAGACGTGATCTCCCGACAGAATCAGCACATCACGCGGCGCCACACGGCGCAACCACGCTAGGTTCTGCCAGACGGCGTCGGCGGTTCCTTGGTACCAGTCGGAATCGGCCCGGCCCAGCGACGGCGGCAAAACCTTCAACGAAGCCGTGCGCCCCGCCAGATCCCAGGCCTCGCCATCACCCAGGTGATCCATCAGTGATGTCGGCCGGTACTGAGTCAGCACGCCGACATGACGGACGCCCGAAGCCATGACGTTGGACAGCGTAAAATCGATGATCCGGTACATCCCCGCGAACGGCACTGCCGGCTTGGCACGCTTGGCGGCGATCAAGTTCAGCCGACTGCCGCGGCCGCCAGCCAGGATCAATGCAGCCAATTCGGTCGTCACGAAGCGCCTCCCCCGAACTGGTCGCCCCCGCATGGGACGGACTCCCCGTCGAACGTCGGTATATCTCCGACAACGCCGCCAGGACCAACCTCGGTGCCGGCGGTCAGCACGGCCCCCGGCGCCACCTGTACGCCCTTGCCCAGCGATACCAGCGCGTCTGCCCCTTCCAAGGACGCCCCTTCGCCTAACCTACATGCCTTGTCGACGACCGACCGGACCACCCGGGCCCCGCGACCCACAACAACATCGTTGAGCAGAACCGAGTGCTCGACCACGGCGCCGGCCTCGACAGTGACCCCCGGGAACAGCACGCTATCGACCACCCGCCCCCGGACGCGACACCCAGGTCCGATCCAGGCGTTATGCACATCAGCCGACGACGAAACGAACGCGGGCGGAGCATCCCCGACCCCCACGCCCTCCAGGTTCGTCAACACCCGGTCCAACCGGACCCCGATACCGCCGCGTATCAGGCGCATGTGCGCATCATGCCAAGCCGACAGCGGCCGCAGGTACTCCCATCCATCTTCGAAAACGGCGCCAAACACCCGGCCGTTTCGAACCAGGTCCGGGATCACTTCGTCGTACAGGTGAAACGTCTTGCCGGTCGACGCGTTGCGCCGTACCGCCTCGACCAGCACATCGGTGCGAAACAAGTAGATCGTCATCGACGCCAGGTCGGACTTGGGGTCGTCCGGTTTTTCGGCATAGTCGACAACCCGTCCGTCGTCGCCCAGGACCCCCACGCCGAACCGCGCGGGTCGCCCAACGTCCATCCGCTTGAACACCATCGTCACGTCGGCCCCGGTCCGATGGTGCAAGTCCAGGAGAGGTCGGTAGTCCATACGGTACACATGGTCCCCGGACAACACCAACGTGTCGCGCCGCCGGTAACGCGACAAGACGTGCAGATTCTGGAACACCGCGTCTGCGGTCCCCCGGTACCAGTCACGCTCGCCGGTCGCCTCAAACGGTGGCAGGAACATCAATTCACGACTGCGGCCGTTGTAGTCCCAAGGACGCCCAATTCCGACATGATCCATCAGCGAATAGGGCCGATATTGGGATAGGACTCCGACTGGTTCAACCTGTGATTCCGACAGGTTGGACAACACGAAGTCGATGACTCGAAAAAGGCCGCCGAAGGGGACTGCGGCCATCGAGCGGCGCGCCGTCAGGACACCCATCGCGTCAGCCCGGCCGCCTGCAAGCACCATTGCAAGTACGTCGTTCATGTTGGCCATGATAGCGGATCTGTCGCCGGTGGCCCAGAGTAGGGGTGGGACATCGGGTCCTTTGACCAAAGAGCGCCGGTAACGCAAAATACCCCTGGTGATGACGAGGATTTCACCGTGCGCAAGACGTTTCTGCTGAAGCCCCTGCTGGTGTCGACCCTGACCGTCCTGGCCCTCGCCTGCGGAGGCGGGTCTGATGCAACCGCCCCCGACAACGGAATACTCGACGTTCTGGAGGACGCAACGGCCGACAACGGCGCCGAACCCGACGTGCTCCGCCCGGATGCCGCCGATGCCGCCGACGTGGCCGATTGCCCGTGCGACCAGGACCCTGGCCCCCTGGACATCCCCCCGACCGACCCTGGCCCACCGCCGTTCGACCCGCCCGCCTGCGGCAGCCTCGACTATTCGTGGCGAGGCCTGATTCCCGGCCCCGGCGAGGAAGGGTTCGACGCAGACCTCGAAGCCAAGGCCCGGCGGATCGACCGGTCCTGGCAGACGTTCAATGCAAGCGCGATGGGGTTGAACACCGACGTGACGGTCTCGCTAACGAACACCGATGATCGCTCGGCGATCGAGACGTGGCTGCGCGACCATGACGACTGGGATTTCGACACGTTTGCCGGCAAGGCCGCGCAGGATGTAATCACAAGCCAGCACAAGGTGGCCGGCCTGTACGCTGGCGTGGGCGCCGCCTCCGATGCGTTCCGGTATGCCGTCTTGCGCGACCAGGGCTACGCTTGCGACGAGATAGCCCAGGCCCGCACGCACCTGCTTCGCGCGATCGAGGGGTTGCACACCGCCGTCGCGATCACAGGCGCCCCCGGCGTCATCGTCCGTGGACTCGCCCGCAAGGACCTGCCCGGCGACGGCCAGTCGGTGACGCTGCCGCTGTTCGACGGGGACGGCAACCCCCAGCCCGAGCCCAAAAGCAACGGCACCTGGCGCGAGGACTTTTCAGACGGCGGGCTGTACCCCGACCTGATCTGGGAGGACTCGGTCAGCCGAGACATGTACGTGGGCTGGGTCGCAGCCTACGCGTCGGTCTGGGAGGTCATCAGGGACGATCCGGCGTTCGAACAGGCGCTCAAGGACCGCCTGCGCGCGGACGCCCTGGCCGTGGCTCGCCAGTTGATGGTGGTGCGCGACAGCGGGCATGACCTGGAAATCCCGGACGCCGACGGCCGAACGACCTTGCACGGCTGGCTCAACGAAGAAAATGTCGACGGCCAGTTCTACCTGGAAGACTTCGAAAACGGCTTCCACGCGACGATGGCCCTGGGGATCGTTGCGGCCTGGGTGTTCGTTACCGGGGATCCGGACCTTGAGGCGTGGCTTTACGACGACCTGATTGGCCGGCGCGGGTTCCCCCAAATCATCGCCGAGCAGGCGAGCATCCTGCTGGACATGGGCATCAAGTCGAACTATTCGAACTACAACATGGCCTTCACGGGCATCTGGTTGGCGTTTCGCTACCTGGAAGACCCGGACGCGCTGGCGACCCTACGCACGGCGGTCCGCGACCAAATCTACGCACGCCCCGACCATACACGCCAACCCGACGAAATCGGTTACAGCTTCTACGACTTTATCTACGCTGCGGGACGTGCCGGCATGAACCCCTGGTGGCCGATGGCGACGGAACCGGAGGCAGACGCCGTGGCTCGCGGCGTTACGACGTTGCGGGAATTTTCCGACGCGCCTTACTGGGACTTCGGGAAGGTCCTCTGTCCAGAAGCCGTCTGCGACTGCGATGACACTTCGGTGGACAACCAGGAATGCACCGCGCTGGACGGCACCGAACTGACCGTGCTGGGCTGCATCGGCCGCAACTGCGACCTGATCACGCTGGAACCAATCCCGATGCGGACGCTGGGACCCAGCAACTACCACTGGCGATCCAATCCGTACCGTCCGAACCGCGAGGGCAGCGGCGCCTCACTGCTGCCGGCAGTCGATTTCCGGATCGCGTACTGGATGGGACGCCACTTCCGTCGCCCTAACCTTTAGGCGGCGATCGAGGTTTCGGTGGACCCGAAAAAGGGCAGGATCGGACCTGACGGCTTGGCGGCCTTGCTGCGCCGGGCTGGCCTTAGCGTGACTGGCGTGCGCGCGGATTCCGGCCGGATCACCGTGGTGCTGTCGGGCCCGGAAGGACGACCGATTACCTTGGAAGCCGGCCCCCCTGGGGCCCAAGCGCTCTTCGCGACCGAAACACGAGGGTACCGCTGCCTCCAGACCGACCTGTCCACCGTCGAACACGCACAGGCGATGCTCCTGGTGGGCATCCTGGCCCGTCTGGAAGGCCGCCTGGGCGCCGGGCCTGCCATTGTGGCCCGCCGCGAAACGACACGGATCGCCGCGGCGGACTTGACGCCGGAAGCGCTGCGTGCGGCGGGCGCAGGCGGCCGGAAGGTCGAAGCCATGCTGACGACCGCAGATCCAGATATGGATGACGATTTCTTTGACCACCTGGACGCCATGGCGGCCGCAGCGACCCTGGCGAAGACCACGTTACTGTGGGTCGTGCCGGCCACCACTACCGGCCTCGCCCGCCCCGACCGACTGGTCGTGCTGGCCGACCGGTTGCACATCCGGACCCGCGCCGACCGCGTGTTGGCAATCGAGTGGCCCGACCCCGCAAAAACAACAGATGCCCTGCCGTTTTCGGCCGTCCAACAACTACCCGAGGCGATCGTCCGGGCCCTGGGAGACACGCTGCTGGTCCGTAGCCACGCGGGTCGCCCCCTCTGCCTATTCCCCGGCGCGCTGGAGCGCCTGCTGCTGAACAAAGACATCCCGAACCAGTTGCC
>CAZHDQ010000118.1:0-7588 GCA_964531595.1 uncultured Anaeromyxobacteraceae bacterium | reverse complement strand
GCACCTACACGTTCCCTACTGCCCACGGAAGTGTCATTTTTGCGACTGCAGCAGCGCTGCGCTGGATTGTCGCGGGTCACTTGCCTCCTACCTGACGGCCTTGGAACAGGAAATGGACTATCTCGCGCCCACGTTCGAGGGCCATGAATTCAGTCGGTTCTACGTTGGAGGCGGCACGCCTAACCTGCTTTCCGCACGGCAACTGGCCGACGTGCTTGCAGCCGTTGACCGCCGTTTCCGGATCCGGCCCGACGCCGTCCGGTGCATCGAGTTCGCGCCGGAATTGACGCAACGACGCCACCTCGATGTCGCCGTCGCCGCCGGTATCAACCGGCTTTCACTGGGCATCCAGTCGTTGAGTGCGGAGGTCCTGGAGGGGGTCGGCCGCCGTCGTGTCGGCATTGATGGTGTAACGCGCGTCTTCACGATGGCCCGCGAGGCCGGCCCGCTGGAGATCAACCTGGACCTGATTTTCGGGTTGCCGGGGGAATCTGAGGATTCGTTCCACGCGGGTGTCGAGACCCTGCTCGGATGGAAACCGGACACCATCACGGTCCAACTCGTCCACGATTCAATGCTGACGCGCGTCTATAGTTCTTCGGAGCACCAGCGGCGGGTCGAGGCCGCCTACGTCCGCTATGTCGAGTCGCGATTGATGAAAATCAGCGCGGAATTTCCCGAGTACACGTGCCACATCCGGCCGGGGACGTGCATCCTAGTGCATCACGATATGGTCCGGCCCTGGGACCAATGGCTCGATTTCTTTTCGTTTCGGGACCGCGTGATTTTGTCGACGCTGGGCATTGGTGGACACGCGCATTCCAAGATGCACGGCGTGTTGGGCTACCAGTTGCAGTCGTCCGACTTTGATCCGAACGCCGAACTGTACGTTTATCAACCGTTCAGCGAGGAACTTGAGGCGGTTATCGATGCTGCCTGTGACCTGGTGGTTGCCGGACAATTCGATATCGAGTCGATCGTGGCCCGGTACGCGCAACCGTTGACTCGCCTGGTTTCCCGAGCCGAAGAACTCGTCGAACGGGGGGCCCTCCAGCGAGAGGGGAGCGTTTTTCGCAGCTCGCCAGGGCCCGTCAATCCGCTGCTCGGGATGATCCGCGAACTGGCGCAAGAGTGCCGGTAACGCGAGGCAGATGGGCCGATTTTCGGACTGGACTGATCCTTACTTAAATCGAGCGGATGCACCCTAGGGAAGGAAGGTCATGACACGTTTCAACGTGGCACTGTTGGCTGTAGCGGTCTTCTTGGGCGCGTCCCTGGGGACGTATTTTGCCCTGCGCCAGAAAGATCAGCCGGCGCCATACCTGGCCCACGTGGAATACGGCGAGCCACCGGAAGCCGACAAGGCCCAGGAAACCGTGACGGAGGCCGATGGGCCGACGGTCCCGCAACCGCCGGCGTGGACGTTGCGCGTTGGGCCAACGGACAAGGGCGGCGAGGAGGGGCCGACGCTTCGCGCTCCGGACCAGCCGGGCTGGACGACTCGTGTCGGGCCTACTGCCTACGGTGTGACGCTGGCCGATCTGGTGAACATCGCGCGGACCTCCGTACACCTGGGCGAGATTGAGGGCGAGGCAGGTGCCCTGCGGGTGGACCCATTCATCCTGGCTGCCCTACCGTTGAAAGACACGGAGCGGCCCGAAGATGACGACATCGTATTGTTCGAGCAGGTGGTTCGTCTGCTGCGGGAACAAAAGGTGATATCGTTCGCCAGCCCCATGGTCCTATCGATTCCCAGCGACCCGAATCGCCCCGAGACCTGGGAGGACGAACGCCAGGCCTGGGCCGGCGTGCCGGTCCCTCCAGGAACGAAACTTGCCAAACCGTTGCATGCGGTGCCGTTCGACGGCGCCGATGTGGTCGCGGGTGAATGCGAGGTGCCGGTGACCGGCGCGGAAGAAAACTGGGGGGCCCTGATTGCCGCTGCCCGGGAAGTCGGTCGAGAGCCGGCCTTTCCGCTGTTGTACCGATATTCTGGTTGGATCCCGGCCCTCAAAGACATTCACACCCAATTGGCCCTGCCTCTCACAGGTCCGACAGTCCCGCCCCACTAACAGGGCTTGTCGCAGCCGTTTTGAGGGGCGCGGGACAATCCTTGCCGCGCTAGGTGGCGAGGCGCTAACATGTCGCCTGTCGTCTTTCGGGAGACGCTTTCTTGATGCTGTCCGAGGCCCCTGGGTGGATCCGCCGGGCGGGGCTGATGCTGCTGCCTGGACGACCGGTCCCGCTGTTTGCCAGTCTCGAGGTGACTCGGCGGTGCAACCGGCACTGTCGCTACTGCGCATCGCCTGAAGCGGATCCTTGCGGCGACCTGTCCACCCAGACCTGGATTGGCTTCCTGGACGATCTGGCTGCTGCTGGATGCGCGGCGGTTTCGTTCACGGGCGGTGAGCCATTGCTTCGAGAAGACCTGGAGGCCCTGGTGCGGGCAGCCCGGCAGCGCAGGCTGCGGGTGAGTTTGAACACGAATGGCAGTCTCCTGTCACGCCAAAGGACGTTGCTGCCCCTCTTGGACTCCGTAACGGTCAGCCTCGACGGGGTTCGCGAGGTCAACGACGCCCTGCGGGGCCCCGGCGCTTTCGACGAGGCACTGGAGACGCTGGCGCTTGCCCGGACCGCTGGAGTACCCGCCCGCGTCACATCGGTGCTGTCGGCGGCTTCCCTGCCCGGGCTGGATTCGTTCCTGGAACACGTCGCCTGCCTGGACGTGCCGGTGCTGTTCCAACCGGCCTACGAGGAACTGTTGCGGGCACCCGGGCGGCCTGACCCCGAACGCCCCGACCGGATGGTGCTGACCCGGGCCATCGATCAACTGTTGGCTGCGAAGGCGCGCGGTGTCCCGGTGGCGAATTCGACCGCGGCGCTGCGCCTGATGCGGGGCGATGCCGGTGCGAAGATGCCACCCTGTCGCGGCGGCAGATGGTTCGTTCGGATCACGCACCGGGGCATGCTGGAGGTCTGCGGCATCCGCGGGGACCCGTCGCCCCAGGGCATCGACGCCCAGGATGGCATTGTGGCGGGCATGCGGCGGATCGGTGCGATGCCGAAAACTTGTATGCACTGTGGTTCGGCGGCGCGGCTGGAATTCGACCTTCTTGCCACCGGTCGCCTGGATGTCTGGTGGGAGCGACTGCGGGCTTGACGACCCGGTCGTTTGGCTACTTCCAGAACAGTTGGCGCAGCCCCTGGACGACCAGGAAGCCCTCGGTTCGCGGATTGAGCAGCAGGTTCAGGTTTTTTTGCCACAGGTAGCGCGCCAGGAAGCGCGGGCGCAGTGCGAAGTCCCGGTACAACCGGCGTTGCCAGCCTTGCACCGTTGCGTCGGACTCTGCCGATAAGTTGCGCAGCCGCTCGTAGTGCTGGAAGTCCTCCCAGGGCGTCTGTTTGTCGCCGAACCGTTCGTACGCCCTGGAACCGGGATAGCTTGTGAAGAACGCCACCTGGATCATGTCGGGATCCAGCCGAAGCATCAGGGCGCGAGTTGCCTGAAAATCGGCCTCGGTCTCGCCGGGGCATCCCACCATGAAGAAACCGACTCGCAGCAGACCGGCCTCACGTGCCAGGGCAAAGGCGCGTTCGGCCTCCGCAACCGTCGCCCGCTTGTCCAGGGTTTCCAGGATCCGTGGTGAGCCGCTTTCGATGCCCATACTGAACGTCGTGCAACCCGCCGCGCGCATCGCCCGGTACATCTCCAGGTCGGCCGGCCGGACCCGGCCTTCGGCGGTCCAGCGGATGTGCAGCTCGGCCGAGCGGATCGCATCACACAGCACCATCACCCGCTCGCGGTCCTGCGTGAACGCGTCGTCGGTAAAGACCATCACGTTGACGCCGTGCCGTTCCAGGAAACGCATCTCGTCGACGATCGATGTCGCCGACCGGTAGCGCATCCGCGGTCCGTACGATGTGCGCAATGCCTTGGAGCAGTAAATACAGGGATGCGGACAGCCGCGTCCGGCCTGGAGGAAGCCCCATCGGTGGCGGGCGATCAGTCGCATCGGGTGCAGGTACCGGTAGTACGGGTTCAGGAAGGCCTGGTGTCGCGGCCACGGCAGGGAATCAAGGTCGGCGACGGGAGCGCGGGCACCGTGGTCGAGCATGTTTCCGCCGTCCAGGGTCACGGTACCCTTCAAGGCGGCGCCGGGTGCCCCGCGCGGCCCGGCGGCCAGCACGTCCGGGAGTGTTGCCTCCAGTTCGCCACGGATGCACAGGTCGAAAGGGCTGTCGGGAAAAATGAACGACCCCGGGAGCGCGTCGGCGTGCTGGCCGAAGGCGACGATACAAGTATCTGGGCAGGCTTCACGGACCGATGACGCAAACGCCAACATCCGGGGGACTGCTGGTGTGATTCCGGACAGGAACAGGAAATCCGGGCGGTCCCGGCCCAGCGCGGCCAGCGTCTCGGTCAGGCCCGTGCGGCCCGTCTCGAAATCCACGATGGCCCACCGGAATCCCGCAGCCTCGGCCAAGGCCGCGCCGTAGCCAAGGTCCAGCGGGGCCTCGCAGTTTTCCGGGTGCCTAGACGGGTTTCCCAGCCACGACGGGACGCGGACGAACACGCATAATGGCCCATCGGGCCCTCCGACTCCAGCGATCCCGGCCCCAGACAGCAGTGCCCCCAGTTCTTTCGGTAAACCGCCGTGGCGCGCGTCGTCCATCCGATTCTCCTTCCACCCCGCTTTGCAGAGGCCCGACATCCTAACGTCGTCGCCACCAATCGGCCAGCGTGCGGCCACCTAGTCGGATATCGTCATGCACGCTGCCCAGCGTTCTGGCCAGGAAAGGCTGGAACGACAGTGCGGCCAGTGCCGGGACTAGAGTCGCCACAACGCCGAACAGCAGGGCGACGGCCACTGCCGACGAAGTCGGGCCGAACGCCCCGAGGCCCAAGGCCAGTACGCCTTCGCGCAGCCCGAAACCGCCCAGGGTGATCGGGATCTTGCTGATCAGCATGGCGCTGGAGCGCCAGACCACGGCGGCTGCGAACGACAAATTCAGGCCGACCGCGTGAGCCATCAGGAGCAGTGCAAGTGCAAACAGCAGTTGAGTCACAGAACTATAGCAAAACATCATGCCGTTGAAAGCCGGCCTAGCGGTCCGCGCCGCCCAGGTCAGCGATTGCAACGACGCGCGCTGGCTCTTGCCGGCCCATTGCGCGACGAGGGAGACCAGCGCTACGAGCGCGCCGCACATCAACGCGCTGCCGACGACCCCAGCAGCCAACGCCAACCGGCCCGAGCCGCCGACCGCCAGCGCCGCCAGGGACCCGGCCAGCACCAGAAGGTGGCTGCCGACGTTGTACCCGCGGTCCACCAGCACGATCCCTACGGTTTTGCTGAGCGGGATGTCATGATGAGTCGACATCTGCCGGGCCTTTAGGAACTCCTCGGCTTGCGCAGGCAGGACGGCACCCAGCGAAGTCGCGGGGAGGGACAGGGCGGCGGACTGCACGAACGATAGTGAGATTCCAAGGTGGCTGGAAGTTCGTCGCAACTTGTCGACATCCACCAGCAATGCGTCCGCCAGGGCCACACTAACGAGCACTAGCACTGGGAGCAACCCGATGCGCGCAAATGCCGCGACCAGGGTGTCCGGGGAAAGCGGGGTAAGCATCAGTGCCAGGATAAGGCATGTCACAGCGATGCCCAGCGCCGCGCGAATGAACCGATCCTTACGGCTCGATTCTGGAGGCAGCGATTCTGGCACGTTAAGCCCCCTTTCGCGGTGCGCGTTTCCGGGCACGTCGGGAGCGTGGGAGGCCGACGGCCGGAACGGATGCATCGGGCGATGCCAACGCGCTCATGAAACCACGGGTGCGTGGTCCGGGCAAGCCCTGCTGCCCCGGCGTGGCTTGCAGTTTCGAGTACCCAGGGGCAGTGTGTCGGCGAATCGACGTCGCTGCGGGGGCAGCGTGGATCGAATGTGGGCCTTGCCCTGCCGCCGCTTTTTGTGTCCGGGGCCATTTGCTATCATGCTGCCCTGGCAGGTCTTATGGAGGATTCGCTTGGCCGACGGAGTGAACACGGACCGTCCCCTGCTTTCGTTGCCCGTGCAGCACGCATCCGAGGTGGCACCGCTGGTCGAGGGTGGCGCAAGTGCGTTCTATTGCGGCCTGCTGCTGCCGGACCTGCGCGTGCGGTTGGGGAACTGGGCGCTCGAGAACGGGCGCCCCGGATTGCACACAAACGTCCCGTCGGTGGAAGCACTGGCGGACCTCGTCAGCGAGGCACACGGCCTGGGCTGCCCTGTGATGCTGGCGATGAACCGTCCCTACCCGGCGGTTGTGCGTCCGATGATCGAGCGGGCTTCGGCGGTTGCTGCGGACCTGGGGGTGGACGGTTTCATCCTGGCCGATGCGGACTTGGCGACGTTCCTGCGCCGCCGCTGGCCACGTTTGACCCTGACCGCGAGCACCTACATGGGGGTGTTCAATTCGCAGGCGGTTGCCTTCGCCCGGGAGGCAGGGTTCGATCGGGTCGTACTGCCGCGACCCATCCGACTGGCCGAAGTGCGCGAGATGGCCAGCGTGGACGGCCCGGGACTTGAGGTTTTCCTGGCTCGAGATCGGTGCCGCTTCGTCACTGCGCACTGTCGGACCGAGCACTGGGCGGTCGATGCGCGGACCCGCCGGATGGACTTTGAGGTCAAGCCGTTGTGCATCGCCGAACTGGTGGACGCGCGGGCAGGGGCGTGTTCCCTGGAAAGCGAGTCGGACATGGCGTCGGCTTGCGGGATGTGCGCGATCCACGAACTGCGCCATGTGCCGCGGATCGAGGCATTCAAGGTGGTTGGTCGGGGTGCCCGAGTCGACGCGCTGCTGCCGTTTGTGCGGGCTGCACGTCGCTTGATGGACAATACGACTCGGGATCTGGCGCAGGTGCGTCGGACGGTCCTCGATGCAGGGCTGGATTGTTCGCTAGGCGTCTGTCATTACCCCGACGTCCGGACGGACGTCGCTCTGCCTGCGGTGCGCTCGGTTCGCCGCCGGGCGGCCCCAATATGGGAGCAACCTTCATCGCCCGGGAAGGAGACGCTGGTCCTGATCCCGCCGAATGCCGGTCCCGGGCTGTACGTGCCGGATTGGGCCGATGGCGCGCGGGTTGGTCACGAAACCTGTGTCCATCTGCTGCCTAGTCCCGCGAGCCTGCGCCGGTTGGTCAGATTCCTACGGGACGCGGGGGTGCGGACGTCGCTGGTACTGCCCGCGTTTTTCGGTGATCGGGATCTGCGCACGGGACTGGCGCGAGTCGAGGCCTTCGCTGCGGAATGCGACGGGCCGGCTCGCGTGACCGCTAACGACATCGGCGGCCTGCTGGCTGTTCGCGCGATCTTGGGACCCGCGGCAGAACTTTCCCTCGGGCGATTGTTCCTTCCGCAAAGAACGGACGCGCGGTTGTGGCGCCGGACGCCGAACGACTTTGCTCTGACCCCGGAGTCGATCCCTTGGCAAACGCTGGATCGCTTGGCGGAAGCCGCCGGGTCGGACCGGATCGAGATGTCCGTTCCCCTGAACTGGCCCGAGGCCGGCGGCCGTGTGCTTAAACGCGGGACAGTTTACCTGGGTCCCGCCCTG
>CAZHDQ010000117.1:0-7676 GCA_964531595.1 uncultured Anaeromyxobacteraceae bacterium | reverse complement strand
ACCGGCTCCTCGGCAACCGGTTCCGCGGCCGCCTTCTTAGCGCGAGCCGGCTTCGGCGCCGGTGCTGCATCCGCGCCGGCCTTCGGCAGCCGGGACACGTCCAGCTTTTCGCGGATCAGGTCACCGATAGTGGTCGGGGCCGCCTTCTGGGCGCGCAGGTATTCCTGGTAGTCGCCGCTTTCCTGGGCTTCCATATGCCGGCGGATCGACAGGCCCAGCTTGCGCTCCTCGGGGATCAGGTTGATGACCATAGCAGTCACCTCTTCCCCGACCTTGAGCACCTTGGACACGTTCTCGACCTTTTCGGCCCGGATTTCAGAGACGTGGACCAGGCCTTCGACCTCGTCTTCCAGTTCGACAATCGCGCCGAAGTCCAGCAGCTTGGACACGGTGCCGGTCACGACGGACCCGATCGGGTAGCGATCGTGTACGCGCTCCCACGGATCCGCGCCCATCTGCTTGATGCCCAGCGCAAACCGCTCCTTTTCCGGATCGATGTGCAGCACGACCGCCTCGACTTCGTCGCCCTTCTTGAACGTCTCGGCCGGGTTCTTCATCTTGCGGGACCAAGAGATGTCTTGCAGATGGATCAGCCCGTCAATGCCGTCCTCAACACCGACAAAGATGCCGAACGACGTGACCGACCGGACCTTGCCGTTGACCACGGTACCGACCGGGTACTTTTCGCGCAGCAGGTTCCAGGGGTTGATTTCGGTCTGCTTCAGGCCCAAAGCGATCCGCTTGTTGCGGGCATCCACCTGCAACACGACCGCTTCGATATCATCGCCAACGTTCAGGATCTTGGACGGGTGCTTGACCTTCTTGGTCCACGACATCTCGGATACGTGGATCAGGCCCTCGATGCCCGCTTCCAGTTCCACGAAGGCGCCGTAATCGGCCAGCGACACGACCTTGCCATGCACACGATCGTCGACGTTGTAACGGTCGCCCGCGCGCAGCCACGGATCCTCGGTGGTCTGCTTCATACCCAGCGACACGCGCTCGGTCTGCGGATCGAACTTCAGGATCCTGACGTTGACCTTGTCGCCCACCTGGACCATCTCGCCGGGGTGGTTGATCCGCCCCCAGGACATGTCGGTGATGTGCAGCAGGCCATCGATGCCGCCCAGGTCGACGAAGCAGCCGTATTCCGTGATGTTCATCACGGTCCCTTCCAGGGTCTGACCAACTTCCAGCGTCGCCAGGGTCTTGGCCTTCAGTTCCTCGCGCTCCTTCTCGAGCAGCACGCGCCGCGACAGGACGATGTTCCCGCGCCGACGATTGAACTTGATGACCTTGAACCGCAGCTTCTGGCCGATGTAGCGGTCCAGGCCACGCACCGGTCGCAGGTCAATCTGCGAACCCGGCAGGAACGCCTTGACGCCGATGTCGACGGTCAGGCCGCCCTTGACGCGAGACAGCACGATCCCTTCGACCACGCCGTCGCGCTCTGCCGCCGCCGAGATCTCGTCCCAGATCTTCAGCTTTTCGGCCTTGTCCTTGGACAGCTCGACCACGCCATCGCGATTCTCGCGCGCTTCGACGTAGACCTCGGTCTTGTCCCCGACCTGGATGGTCAGGTTGCCGTCCGGGTCCTGGAACTCGTGGAGCGGGACGTGGCCTTCGGACTTGTAGCCGATGTCGATCAGTACCCAATCCTTTTCGATCTTCAGGATTGTGCCGATGACGATCTCGCCGTCCTTGACTTCCGCCTGGTCGTATTGCTCAACCAACGCTGCGAAATCCAGTTCCTCGTCGCCGTTCTCCGGATCTTCCGGCACCTGCGGGTTCACGGTATCAGTCATATGCCTCCCTTTTCCTGGTCCGCCCCACTACAAGCTCTCGCCCTACCCCTGCGGACCTAAATCCCCGGCCACGCGGGCGCGGGGAGGCGAAGTATATGTGGAACATGTGGTTGAAGTCAATCGATTAGTCATGGCGCCGCTCGAAGATTTGAGGAACCTGCCTGGGCCAATCAGTCAGTAGGGGAACCCGGCTTTCTCGCGCCCAACCGTGGTGTCCGGGCCATGCCCGCAATGGACCACTGTGTCGCCCGGAAGCACGAAGATGCGGTCGCGGATCGACGACAGCAGGACCTGCCCGTCGCCACCCCAGAGGTCGGTTCGGCCCACGCCGTCCGCGAACAACGTGTCCCCGCAGATCAGTGTCGGCGGCACCGTGCGAAACAGCAACCCGATCCCCCCTGGGGAATGGCCTGGCAGGTGCAACACCTCGGCCTCGGAGCGCCCGACAGTCACCCGGTCCCCGTCGGCAAGCAGCACGGCGGGTTCCATCGCGTCAATCACCCCCATTGCGGCCGCGGCGCCCGGCCCCATCAGCGCCTCGACTTGGCGTGGCATGTTCCGATACAGAGGCAGGTCGGCTTCGTGCATCGCGATCTGCACGTTGAAATGCCGAGCCACCGCTGTTGACGCCATACAATGGTCCATGTGGCCGTGGGTCTGAACGACCAGCACAGGCCGCAAGCCCAGGTCGGCCACCCGCGCCAGGAGCACAGGCATGTCGCCGCCCGGGTCCACCACCAGCGCATCCTTCGTCGCCACATCCTCGACCAGATAACAGTTCGTCTGAAACGGTCCCAGTGGGATCCGGTACACCCGGATCGTGTCGCCTTCTTCGGTCATCGATTCCTCATTATTTTGACAGGCGGGAAGGCGCCGATGCAGGCGCCCGCGCAGCGTCAAGGGCTAGCGTTTCTTGCCTTTGCTCGATTTCGTTTTCGCCTTGGGTTCGGGCTTGACCCCCAACAGGTCGCCGACCGGGTCCTCGTCGTCAATGATTTCTGAACCGTCATACATCGATTCCAGAATCAGCGGGTCGATCCGGTTCGTGGTCTGGGGCGGCCACTTCGCCCGAACCTTCTTGTCCAGTTCGGCGTCAGCCCAGCGCAGGTTGCAGCACTGGTATTCCCGGGAACGATCATCGACACGCAGAGTCATGCTGCCGGCCGCCCATTCCATGGATTGCAGCCCCTTCTCCGCTTCGGGATCAGCGTACACCACCTTCGCCGGGGGCCCGTAGGCAGCCGCCAAGGCCTGCATGTGGCTTTCGCGCTGTTCCACGTCGGCGGAAATCACCAGTTTGTAGAACACCCCGTCGGTAAAAAAGAAATACAGGTGCGTCTTGGCTTCCCGAAGGTGCAGCATTTCCTCGCCCAAGCCCTGGGCGAACTCGTCCTTGACCGCCGAGACGTTCCAACCCGTGCGCGAGCCGTCGAATTTCACGATGTCCTGCCCGATCCGAGACGATTCTTCAATCGCCTCGCGGCGCAGTCGGTCGCGATCGCGAACATCCATCGTGTCGCGGATCAGCACCCCGTAATGCGAGTCCACGCGCTGCTTCAAGAACGAAACGGTTTCCTCGATCGTCGACCCGAACCTAAGACCACGCAGCGATGGGTCGAAGTGCTCTGGAGCCAGTGGTTCCGCACCCGCGCTCGCCGGAAGGATCGCAAAAAGCAAAACCCCGAGGATCCACGCCGTCGAACGGACGATTCCCGCCGTCATGCCCCCCCCTTCGCCGTCGCCCGGCCGCACGAATCCGCTTGCGCCTGGACGACGACTTGCATGCCTTAACCCGCAGACATTGTATCGCTCCGCATTCCGGGATTGCAAGCACCGGGAATCCGACCCAAAAACCCCCTATAACGCGTGCGCGCACGATTGACACCCGGGGGCTCAACCAAATACAGTAGCGCCCAGTATCTTTGGGTGCATGGAGGAGGCTCGAATGAGACGCCTGTCGTTACTGGTGTTGGTGTGTCTGTTGTCGCTGTCGGCGGTCGCCGGCGCGGAAACCGTCCCGCTGCCGGACGAGGCTTGGGCGGTGATCGAACGAGGCACTCGCAGTGGCGACATGTTTGCCCGCGCCTGGGCAACAGCGGCGTTGCCCCTGGTAACCGGCCAGGACACCGAAGCCTATCTCAAGGAGGCCCTGACCGACCCACAGTGGCAGGTCCGGAAGGCGGCCATCCAAGTGCTGGCGGCCCGTGGCGATGCCCAGGCAAAGACGCTGGTCGCCGACGCGTTGCGCGATCCCAGCGTGCCGCTGGTCGAGGACACCTTCGACCTGGTGGGCGCTTTCAAGGGTAACGAGGGGCGCGACTTGTTCCTCAAGGCCCTGCTTGATGCCGGGGTCCCGACCCGGGCCATGCTGGCCAAGGCCTTGGTGACCCAGGCGCCCGAGGTCGCTGCCACTTACTTTGAGGCCGGCTTGGCCCAGGGGGATGAACTGGTCGTCCGCACGCTGTCGCAGATGCCGTTGCTGGCTCGAGACGCCACGATGGCCATCCTGTTGCGCAGCCACGACCCGAAGGTTTTGTCCGCACTGCTGGACATGGGGATTGCGGGGACAGTCGACCTACCAGCCGACGGCCTGACACCTCTGCTGAAATCGAAGGACGCGGAAACGCGCTACCGGGCGGCCGAATTGTTGGCTCAAGACGGCGACAAGGCGGCGGTCAAGACCCTGCGCCCGCTGGCTGACGGCAACGACGCGGCGCGGTTGCGGTTCCTCAAGGCGGCGGCGGCGGCGCCGTCGCCGGAATACCACGGGCTGCTTAAGGGCTTCCTGGCCCCGGACATCCCGCTGGACCAGCAAGAATACGTGTACCGGGCCCTGGTCGGGACGACCGACCCGGATGTGGTCGAAGGCATCAAGAAACGCCTCCAGTCGACGACGCTGGAAGTGCGGATCATGGCGACGAAGAGCCTGGCCGGCCTGCTGGGCAACCGGGCATTGCCCCTGCTGCACGACCTGTTGTTCGACGGAAACGCCCAGGTCCGCAAGGCCGCAGCCGATGGCATCGCCGAGCGGGGGCAGGCCGAGTCCGTGGAAACGCTGGAACGCGTGCTGCGTGACCCTGACCGTGACGTGCGTCTGGCCGTGGTCCGCGCGTTGTCGAAGATCCGCGACCACTCGGTGGTCGGAGTCGCGTCGTTCTTGGTGTATGACAACGACCCGGAAATCAAGAAGTACGCCATCCTGGCGCTGTGCAACGCAAACCACGAGGACGCCCTGACCGTGCTGCGGCTGCAGGCCCAGGACCGGGATCCGGACATTGCCCGCGAGGTGCTGGGCGCGATCATCGAACTGGCCCCAGACCAGGCCACCGGTATCTTCGCATCATCGCTGCCGACAATGCGCCCCGAGGATCTGGTGCGACTGACGCAGCGATTCGGCGAGCGTTTCCTGCCCTTCCTGGAGCAAGCGGTTGGTTCGTCGCGTTCCTGGGCCCGCCTAGCGGCGATCGACGCGGTTCGGCTGGTGCCGGCGCGCGAACAGGAATTTCTAAAGGCCGTCGCCGCCACCAATGCCAACGATGACGCCCGAGGCGCCGCCCTGAAACGGCTTCGCGCATTGTCCTGTGATGCGGGGCGGGGGGTGGCTCTGGCCCTGCTGAACGACCGGGACGCGACCGTGCGCATCCAGGCGACCCAGGTTCTGGGCGTTTGCGGCGACCCGGCTGCGGACATCGAACCGCTGCGTGGGGCCTTGCTGGATACCGAGGAATCGGTCCGGGTGGCCGCTGCGGCGAACCTGCTGGCTCTGGCAAAACCTCGGCACCAGGCGCCGAAGGGCAAGAAGCGATGACCCGACCTTCCCGGGCCTTCCTTTTCGACCTCGACGGCACACTGGTCGACGCGGGCGGCGCTGGTCGTCGCGCATTCGAACGCATCTGGCGCGACGTGCTGGACCGTCCGCACCCGTTCGACGGCATGCCGTTTTCTGGGTGTACCGACATCGAAATCCTCCAAAATGGTGCAATGCTGGATCTGGGTCGGCCACTGAACGACCAGGAACTATCGCGGATCCTTGACCGTTACCTGGCTGTTTTACCTGAAGAAGTCGCCAAACTTTCGGGTGCCGCTTTACTCCCGGGAGCCGGCGCACTGCTGCGCGGTCTTTCGGCCCGACCCGACTGTCTGCTGGGGCTGTGTACGGGCAACATCGAAGCAGGCGCGCGGGCCAAACTTGCGCCATGGGACCTGAACCGCTTCTTTTCCTTCGGCGGCTTCGGCTCCGATGCGATCGACCGGGTCCAGATGACCGGCCACGCGATCCGTCGCGCCCGGGAGCGGGCCGGGAAAGGGGTCTCCATCCTCGTGATTGGCGACTCGATCCGGGATGCCGTCGCGGCTCAGGGCAATAACGTTCGCGTCGCGCTGGTCGCGTCAGGCAAGACTTCCGCCGATGACCTGCTGGCGCAGTCGCCAGACCTGTTCTTTCCCACGCTGGCCGACTGGGAAACCGTGCTGGCCCGCTTCCTGGACCTGGGCGACAGCCTGCGATGCGGCGTGGACGACGTCGCCCGCGCCGCCGACCGCGTCCAGAAGGGGGGCGTGATCGTGTATCCAACATCGACCCTGTACGGGATCGGGGGCGATGCGACCGACCCGGCGGTGGCAAAACGGATCCGCCACATCAAGGGCGGGCACGCGGCACCGTTCGTGCTGCTGGCGGCATCTATCGAGGACGCATTCGCGCTGACGTCCGACGTGCCGGAAACGGCACGCACGCTGGCCGCACGTCACTGGCCAGGACCATTGACCCTGGTGCTGCCGGCGTCGGACCGACTGCCAGTCGAGGTCACGGGCCCCGACGGGACCGTGGCGATACGGGTCGACCCCCACCCCTTCCCGCGTGAACTGGCTACCGCGACCGGACGGCCGCTGATTTCGACCAGCGCCAACCTGGCCGGCGAAGATGCCCCAGGAACGGCAGACGATGTCTCCCCAGATATCGTTGGCACCTGCGACCTGTTCGTCGTCGACCCTGCACCACTTGGCGGGCGGCCATCGACACTGGTCCGGGTGGTCGGCGGTCGGGTCGAAGTGCTGCGCGAAGGCGCCCTGTCGGACTTGGCGATCCATTAGGCCCCAGCGGGGTAACCATGAATATAGACGACCTGATGCGCGCCGCAGACCTGGACACACTGCCTCGCGCCTGCCCACAGAGTTTGCGCGTCCCTGCCCGAATCAAGGTGGAACCCGAGGACTTCGAGGTCGAGGAAATCCCCGCGTACGCGCCTTCGGGCCATGGCGATCACCTGTACCTGTGGGTCGAAAAGCGCGACCACTCGGGCGGCGACCTGCTGCGACGCGTCGCCAACGCCCTGGGCCTCGCTCCGCAGGATGTGGGTTCGGCAGGAACCAAGGACCGCAGGGCGATCACGCGCCAGTGGCTGTCGATCCCGGCGGATCGGGAATCGCGGCTAGGCCACCTGGCCGGAATCGACGGCATCCGCGTCCTATCGACTGCCCGCCACGACAACAAGTTGCGAACGGGTCATCTGGCGGGCAACCGTTTCCGGATCCTGCTCCGCGACGCCCCGGCGGAACGGTTGGACGATCTGGAAGCGACGGCGCGGGAAGTGACATCACGGGGATTTTACAACCTGTTCGGTTCGCAGCGCTTCGGGCGCCAATTTGACACGTTGCGGACGGGACTGGGCCTGATGATGCCCGAGCCTGGGGCCCGGCGTCCCAGACTGGGCCGCTTCGAGTACCGGATGGTCGTATCATCGATCCAGTCTGCGCTGTTCAATCGCTACGTCGCCGAACGTGTGGACCGTGGCCTGGACCGAACGGTCCTGGCGGGCGACATCATGGGTAAAACCTTGACCGGCGGCCTGTTTCGCGCCGAAGACGTCGCCG
>CAZHDQ010000116.1:0-7694 GCA_964531595.1 uncultured Anaeromyxobacteraceae bacterium | reverse complement strand
AGTCTCGCTTAGATCGACCCCGTTCCTGTCCAACCTATGGGGTCCACCTCAGTCGCCGAATTGGGCTCGCAACCGGAAATGGTTGCATTGGCTCCGGGAAGACGTGCCCCCCTTCAACATCGCCGCGTGGCGTGCCGTGCATGAGGTAGAAAATGACCGAACGTGAGATCGATCGCTGCGTTCCTCCACCCGAGGAGCTGGACATTCCGACCCCGGTGTTCCAGCAGACGATTCAGGCGGTTCGGACCCTGTTGGTGAACGGCCTGCCAGCCAAAACGGTTGCTGCCTGTGTCCGCCTCCGGGCGTTCGAACGATACGGGGGAGGCCTCAAGTCCCCTCTGGTGGGCGGTCTCTCCATTCACCTGGGACTGACGCTCAAGCTCGGTGACCGTGAATTGGACGACATGATGCCGTTGTTCGAGGCGGCAAACGACGCTGGCCTTGCAACGAAGGGATTGCGTCAACAGGTTTTCCCGGCATGCCACATCGTGCTTCCCCTGGAGAGCGACGCGGAACGGCGGCTCGCGGTCATGGATCACCTCCGAAGTTACGCATCGCTTTTCGACGTGGTGGCCAAACGGGCAGCGGACCTCGAGGCTTTGTCCCGTGCCGTCCACCGAGCCACACGGCTGCTGGACGTTGTCCACGAACTACCGAAGTCACTGGTCGGGCAGCGGACCAGTGCACCTGGCGATTTGTACTTCGCTCGTTTGCGGACGAAGTTGGAAGATCTGTCGCGGTATTCGTGGGTGGCTCGGGCGCGAACGGCTGGCATCAATCTGACTCCGCTTGGAGAAGGCAGCCCAACTGACACTGTGCAACTGCCTGGTCTCGACGGTCTTCTTGACGACCTGGAAGCCCATCTGCCGCCTGGGCCGGACGGAGCCGCTGTTGTCCTTCATGGCGATCCCCACCTGGCAAACATCATGCTCCGCAAGAACGGGAGCGGCTTCAGCGTGCGGTTGATTGACCCAAACCCGGCCTGGGGTGTTGGAGACTATCTGTACGACGTGGGCAAGGCGTTCCACTTCGCCGGGGAGGTTGGGATGGTTCGGGAAGACCCTTCCCGGGCTGAAGTGGTTGTTGACGAGTCCGGGGTTATCCCAGCGCTCCGGGTTCCGATGGTCCTACCCGGAATCCCCGAAGCCGTCCGGGAGCGTCAGACGGTCGTGCGGGTGTCCCTCGAAGCATGGCGGAACCGCCGAGCCGTAAAACTGGGCGAGAAGCCCGACGGCCCTCGATTCCATCTGGCGGTCGCCACGGCCACATTGGCAACCGCATCCATGTTGAAGGACGATCGGGCAGTGGCCTACACAGTGCATCGTGCACTCTGGCACCTTGTACAGGCATCCCGTCGCCTTGATATTAGGTTGCCGAGCTCGCCGAAGACGTGACCTTAGCCCAGGTAGGCGAGGAGGTTCGGGATGACGACACCTGATCTGGCCGATTTCGTGGGCTTCGAGTGCCTGCCCGATGCGATGGGGCAAGACCTGGAGCATCGAGTCGCGGCCGCACTTGCTGCTGGGGCGGATTTCGGGTCGGTTGCCACTCCGATCGCTGTCTTCCGGGACGCCCTACGATTCTCGATTCGAAACATCGAAGAGCATCCCAGGGGGCGGCTCTTCCAGCGGTTCCTTAAGGAAGGGCCTTACGAAGGCGTCGGGGACATGCCTCTGAATTTGTCCGGAAGCCGCCTCTCGGACAAGGAAACGGCCTCCGCGATATCGTTCATCTACGCGCACATGATCAACGCGTTCCAGGGCCGCCTGGCCGAACTCCTGGCGGCGGGCCCCATCTCCGAACTCCTCGGACGTTGGAAGGTCGACCGCCGGGTTCCCTCGGTTACGCGACTTCATGTGGGAGACGCGGTCCGGGTGGGCATCAATCCCGGAGCGGCAGGTGCGAAGGGTGCCGACATGCACCTGCTTGCGGTGAGTGGCCAGAACGTGGAAGTGATCGGCGTGGTTGAAGTGAAGTCTTACGACCTGTCCCGGGCGCGGCTTCGAACCCAGATGGAACGCCACCTGTCACGTTTGGGGCTGGGCCTTCGGATCGGCGATTCGGCGTTTCCTCCCCGCAATGTGAAGCGAGTCGGCGGTCCAGCAAACCGCCCCCTTCGGATCTCGGTCGTGCCTTCCAAGTGGACGCTTCCGACGTCGTTTCGCTTCCAGAAGAACGAGAAGGGACGGTCCCTGATCGTAGATCCTGCCGTGCCGCCCAGCGACAGCGACCGGATCGAGCAGATAGGCCCCGACGAATGGCACGTCGTCCTGCGCTGGTCGCACGAGGCACTAGCATCAGCAGCGTACGACATGACTTTCTGGTACATGGAGCGAGTCGGCGAGGCCATCTACAGGGAAGGCGTGCCCAAGGAGTGGTCCGGGATGTCGCCTGACGAGGCGGGCCGGAACGCCGCCAAAATGATGCTCTACTACGCAATCCTTCGCGCGGATTCCTGGTGGCGGCAGCAGCGGGCCATCGCTTTCTACAATGCCTACGGTTTCGGCTACGCGTTGGGGATGAACTTCCGGAAGCCGGGCGGGGAGCGCGAGATGCTGTGGCCGGAAGACCTGGACGAAATCGCCGCGAACGGAGTCAACAAGGACGGGTGCACGATCAGAGGGTTCGCAAAGGGCTCTGGTGTTTCAAGCCGTTCACCGGAGGTGCTTCATGGTCAGCCGACCGATTGACCAGCACGCCCTCGATATCCCGCGTAAGTCTGGCCTGCGACCGTGCCTTTGGATCCCAGTGGCCGCAAGGAACATCGAAGCGATTGAGCGGTACGTAGGACGCGTTGTGACAGGCGTTGCCGCCGCCGACCCGAGCCGGGCCATCCTGGTGGAGGCTCATGAGCCGGAAAAGCCGGACACACGGCTGGCCATCTGGAGTCTGCCTGAGTCGGCGATTCTTCAGTTCCCGAGACAGGTTTGGGTTCACGTCGACTACCAGTCCTACCGACGTGCCTACCTTCGAGCGTTTCCGGATGCTGACCTGAGTGGTCTTGTCCTTGACCACGTCATGAACCGGCGCGTTGCGCGCCTCAAGGGTTTTCAGTATCTGCGTATCGTGCCGATCTCCAGGGAGGCGAACTCTAGCCACGGGGGCCTGTCGGAGATCTGGTCTTTCGAACATCACAGTTCATCGGTCATGCGAAAGAAGAACGGCGAGTCCCTGGCTTCCGTGCAATACGCGGACCTGGCAGACATCGTGAAGATGCTGAACAGGCAGGGCGGCGGCTCGGTCATGGCAAACGTGAACGACGCCCAGAGGCTCGTCGACCTTCCCGGCGCGGGTTGAGCCCTGCTGACCTGCCCAACCGAAACCGTATCACCGGCAGTGCGAGTTTTTCACGATCCTGATTCGCTCCCCGCAATCTTGTCAGACAAGGCAACCAGGAAGCTCTCCATTGCCCTCGCATCATCCTCGGAGACGTCACGAGCTTCGGCCTTCCCAGTCGCACTGTCGTTGCTTGTTTGAAAGCGGGCCACGACCTTCGGCCATGACGGCGGTGGCGTTACCTCGCTACCACGCGTCTTGTAGGTGACAGCGCCATCCAGGACCTCCAGCAACGCGATGGAATGGGCCATCGCATATTCGAAGGCACCCGTTTGGAAGCCCGATGTTGAAAAGACCATGCCTTTCTGAGCCTTCAGTTCATCCATTCGCGCCTTGACGACAAGGATCATTTCTCGTTCCACCGGTCTGGAGAGGTGCTTGCACTCGCCTGTGACAAGAAATCGGGCTCCACCAAAGGCCTCGAATTCGGCCGAGACATCCAAGGAGTACTCACCCGACAAGCCCATACGCCGCTCGCCTCTTCGAACCGTGACCTCGCCGTGGGTATTCCAAGCTTTTTTCAACCAAAGCTCAACGTACCGCTCAAAGTCCTGCCAGGTCATTTTGGTCTGGTTGCTTCCGTCGGTCATCTCATCCTCCGGCCACGAGAATTGATCATCAAACATCAGGCATCAGACATCAGGCTGCGACAGCGAAGCGACATGTTCGTTGGCCATGAAGGCCATCAAGGCCGCTTGCGTGATGCCGCAGGAAATCCGTCCAGTCTGAACCGCGTCAAGAGTTTCGCTCCACGTCAGCGATACTATGGTTCGGATCTGTTCGTTCCGATCCGGGGTCAAGGTGCTCGGAACGGGCGAAAGATCGACCCTGAAGATCGGTAGATGGTTGAGGTTGAAGGACGTATTCGGGTTGCACTGACCGATTTGCGTCACCCGCACGACGGAGAGGCCCGTTTCTTCCTCGGCCTCCCGAACTGCAACGGACGCTGGGGCTTCGCCAGGCTCCGGGAATCCTCGGGGAAGTTCCAGCGACCACCGGCCTCTATTGGCCATGTCGGGCTTCAGAAAGCCACTGTTCTGGTCGTCTCGAAACGCCATCACTGGACGCCACACCTCGACAAAGACCAGGCGACCATCGTCAAGCACTGGAACCGTGATTGCACCCGGCGGTTCCGACCATACCGGCAGGTCATAGAGGACGTGCGTACCTTCCAGGACCACCGCGTGAAGGATCGCACCAAGACGGGGATGGGCCAGCGCGACTCCCGGAGTGCCGGGTCGCCAATCCGGTACAAACTCGTGCGCACAAGGCAGCAATTGAAGTTTCGTTTGCATGACGTCTGCTCCGGTCTAAATGGGCTCGCTACAGGTAGATGACAAACGGGCAGCCATCGATTCGTTGATCCACACGCTCGGCGACTCGGCATCGCCACTGGTGGGCTTCGTGGAACAGGTCGACGGGCTCCAACTGCCCACGAACTCGGACAGCATCGGCAACCTTGCCAAGAACGCGGCCCGCGACGTGCACGATTTCGTCGTCGAGGACGCTCCACAGGGTGGTAGCGATCGCGCCACCGCCAGCGGCAATGAATGCGCGAATGAACCCGGCTACCTCGCCGCCGACGCTTGCCGCACCTGCGCCGCTGACGCAAGCCCCAAGGATGGTCAGGCGGTTGCGAGGAAGTCGAAGCCGCATTGCGACATCGAACTGGGTCAATATGTCTCCGTCCAACTTCAGGGCAGCGCCGCTTGCGGTCGATGTCTGGATGTTCTGGCCTGGGCGCTCGGAAAGAACGCCCAGGAGCGGATGGGCAATGCCATGACCTGCGTAGACAAAGAACTCCGGCTTTTTATCCACGAGGCGCTGAAGTCCTGACCAGTCCGCCCGGAAATGGTTGCCACCCGAGGTTTGGCGACTTCCCTCGGGCAGTTTTCCAGCAACAAGGAAGTGTTCAGGATTCCAATTATGCTGAGCCGGCAACAACTCCTTGCCTGACGCGCGATCGTCCAGACAGAGGAGTGCACACAAGTCGTCGTCCATTTCTGTGGGCTGTCGCGCCAGCAGATTTCTGCCTCTGGAAACGAAGGCGCCAAGGCTGACCGAGAAGCACAACGGCTGTGTCGCGGCGAGCGGCCACGAGGTGTTCGGCTCGAAGGCGATGTGAATCGGCAGATCGAAAAGCACCCCCGTAGGAACGAGCAGCAGGCGCTTTGGGGGAGTCGGTTGCTGAACGAGGCTCCAAAGAGGTTCCAGAAGCTTGGCGGACAGGAGTTTTGCATCGTCCGGGGTCGGAAGACCGTTTGAACTGGTTCCGAGTCGGTTCCGTAGATGCGTCAGAGCAGAGCCGGCATCCTCGGGCAGCATCACCTTGGTAGAGTGCCCTTCACGGATGACGACAGCGCCGTATCGTTCGTCGTTGTTCGACCCGACGCGAAAGAAACGCAAAATCACCCAGCCAGGTTCTGACGCGGTGAACATCCGTGCACGAAAGCCGACCTCGGAATCGTGGGGGGTCGATTCAATGGGCCGACTCAGTGCTTCCGTTTCGAAGAAGCGACGCCGGGTATCGAGCAACAGGCGAACCTCTTCCGTTGGATCTGCGAGATCGCGCACAACGCCACGCCGCATGCCCTGAATCGAACTGGGATTGTCCTTGTCCGCAACCAGAGTCCACGGCACAGCAGGCACGGACACAGTGGGGGTCATAGCGCCGGTCGCTTCGGCCGAGACAGACATCACATCCAGGAGTTCCCTTGCGGAAGATTCCTCGATGATCGCAATCATCCTGTCCACGGCGTCCCGATGCCGTGATTCATCAGGCGGGTCGGCCGGGACCTCCAACTGTATTGCCCCTGAAACCCCTTCAAGGGCCTCGGCGATCAAGTGCAGATAGGTCGGTTCAACGAACTTGGCGAAGGCCACCTTGTACCCATGAACCTTGACGACGCGGCGGAGCGAGCGAACCACGTCCAATCGGGCCTGTCGCAAACGAGTCTCGGCCTTGCCGCGCCACTCCGCATTGTGGGCAGTCTTGGTGAGTATGGATTCTAGCGACGCGACAGTGAAGAAGTGCAAGTCCAGATCCTGGCCGGTGTCATCTCCCATGTACTCGCGGCGGCGGTCCAGCAAGTCAAGCAACTGCACTATTTGTTCCGCCGCCACCTCGTGCCGTCCGAACAAGGACTCCAAATTAGCGATGTTCTGTCGGGCAATGAATTCACCCCTGGGCCATCTGCAAGTGGCAGGATTCCGCATCTGCACAAATCGTCGTTGGGCTTCCTGCCACAGACCACGTTGCCGCGTATCTTTCGATAGTTTCGCTCCCACCAGATAGGCCATTGCCTGCAAGTTCAGGGCCTGGGCGATGCGGTAGGGGTCCGCGAGCTCCTGGGCTAGTTTCAAGGCGGTTCCTGCCTCGGTCAAGGCGTCTTCCCATCGGAGCATTGCCCGAAGCATTTCAGAAAGGTTGTGGTGAAGATTGCAGACGCCGCGATTGTATTCGCGTATTTCCCAGTTCGAGGCGCAGGTCGATGGGTGTCTAGCTGCCGCGGCGATCGCTTGTTCGAATTGCACGATCATTTCTGTAGCCGCTGCCGCTGCGGTTCCGACCTGTCGTCGCTCTTCATACAGGGACCGAAGATAGTTGCTGGTCACGTCGGGCCTGCATGTCCAAAGAGCTTTGTCCTGCACCAGATCGACAGCAGCCGCGAACTGGAGTCGTCCATCAGTATGGCTACCCATCCGGTACTGGAGCCTTCCTGTTCCGTCTCTCCATCGGGCAAGGACGTACTTTCCGAAATCGTCTTTCGGGTCGAAAACATCTGCGACCCCACGCGTTTTTGCGATGAGCCGGTGGCCTTCGGACAGGTCGTAGTCGACGTCAGCGCGTACGAGCCGGCACCACGCGGTACCCAGGTAGGCATCAGGTGCGTTTTCCGGGTCCTCACCAGCCTCCAGTTGTATCAGTTCACCAATGGCGATATGGGCCTTGCCTCGGCTGTCGAAATCCCCGTCGAATTGCCGGACGAGTGTCCTGATCCTGGCGGTGACATCGTTCATTGCGTGAAAGCCTCCTGGTCCTGGAATTCAAAACTACGCTATCTGAGGTGGACCCCATAGGTTGGACAGGAACGGGGTCGATCTAAGCGAGACTCCCGCTCGTCACCAACGAACCAGATGCTACCATGAACCGGCGCTGCTGCGGTCGGGCCTGTGGGAAACCGTCACGAACACCTATGGCCGAGAAGAGAGTTTCCGCCTCGGCGACGTGAGAGCGGTCCAGGTCGTCGCCGAGTAGATAGGCTCCTGCCGTGACGACGAACCGTCGAATTCGTGCCTCCCGAGGTCACTTGAGCCCCGATGTAGAGAAAGAGGACTGCCTCCGGCGCGGGTGCGTA
>CAZHDQ010000115.1:0-7709 GCA_964531595.1 uncultured Anaeromyxobacteraceae bacterium | reverse complement strand
GACCTCGACCGCCTCAGGGGTCGCCATTGGGTACGAACTGCGCTCGGTCATGGAGCACTGGTGGACGCGGCGCGACCGCTTGGAAACGCTGTTCAGTTCGATGTTTAACTACGAGGCCCCGGCTGGCCGGATGGGCGGCAGCGGCATGACGATGCCGACCCGATTCGTCAACCCGCTGGACGAGGCGATTCCCGGCGGCCGACCAATGTGGGCGTGGGGTTGGAACCCGACGGTGCCGGACCCAGACTTCTACCAGAAGTCCTTCAACCAGGGCGTCATCTTCATCGACCCGGCGTACTATTTCGCGCAGCGGCACCGACAGACGCTGACCGCAGGGAACACCGGATTCTCGGGCGATTACTGCTTTAACCCCTACCTGCTGCTTGACCAACGCGACAAGGATATCGACTGCAAAACCACTCCGTAGGCCCCTAAGGAGCCGGTTCAGTGAAAAAGGTCCTGATCATCCTAGCCTCAGCGGCGGCGGTGCTCGCTTCGTGCGGGCGCGGCGGTGCTTCCGGCGACAATCGTCTGACCGTCACGATACCGAAGGTGTCCGACGCCCCAGACTGGACCGGGGCGACGGCCGACGACCCGCCGGTGGCGCACGTAGGTGGAATCCCGATCCCGGCATCCCGATTTCGCCGCGCCCTGGATAAGGATCCGGAAAACAACCCGCAAACAGTCCTGGCAGACCTTATCGATCGGGAAGTCGCCGCCCAAGCCGCGGTTCGCGCGCTGGACCTCGAGGAACCAGGCGATTCCGACCGCTTGGTGTGGCAGCGTGCACTGGTCGATGTACTGATCGACGACCTCTTCATGACCGGCTACCTGGAAAAGGACATCCCCCGCGAGCACTTGGTCGCACTGTTCTCGGTGCCGCAGATATGGGCGCGGTTCAACCACGGACGCGTTTTCGATGTCCAGGACTATCAGTGGGTCTGCTGCGACGGCCGGCCAGCCAACTGTGGACAGCCCTACGCTCGGGAATGCTTCACCGAAGGCGCGGCAGCGATGGCCGCAGTCCACCAGGCGCTTGTACTTGCCCGACCCGACGCCGAGGATTTGCCTTTGCTGGTAGAACGCTACCAAGTATCCGCGCCGCGACTGTCCTACCAGGAGTACTCGTTCGCGTTCGACGAAGAAAAGGGGGTCCAGCGGGGACGCGTCTTGTTCGACGATGCGGTCGTCGCCCGGGTCGTCGGCACGCCGATGGGACAGTTCGCGGAACCCGTCCGGAGCCGCTTTGGATGGCACGTCCTGTATGTGCGCGACTCGGTCCCCCCAGAAAGCCGCGATCTGAGCGACCCGGCCGTCCGGCACGAGATCGCGACGACCTTCCGAGCCCGGTTGCAACAGATGCGCTTCCTGGAGTTCATGGCGACACTCGTGGGCACCCATTCATTGACCATGCTTCGGGCCTATTTCCAGGACCGGCCGGCACCCGGCGGTAAGCCGCATTACGACGTTGATGTCTTCCTGGAAACGCTGCGTGAGGCAGTAGAGGGCTCGGCGCAACAGCAGGAAGACCAGTTGCTGTAACGTTCAAGGCGTCGGATTGCACGATGCCGGTCAGTCCGCCTCGCCCAGCAGCGCAAGGGCCGCTTCGCGCACCGGATCATCCAGCACAGACAGACCGGCCGCCTCCCGCAGCACGCTACGGGGAAGCAGCGGTGTGAGCGCCGTCGCCAGACGTGTCGGGCAATAGGGATTCAAGACGATTGCAGACAACACCGGGTCGCGCAGCCCAAACCGCACCGACTGCGCCACTTCCAGGAACGTCGGGGCCGCCTGGGGCCGTAGCGATGCGATCCGCAGCACGTCGACTTCGATCAGCAGCGGATTTTCAAGCAGAATCCGGATCACCGACGGGTCCGGGTCCTCGCACAGAACGCGCAGCACGTCGCGCGACCGGCCGCGCGCCCGGGTCTTCCGAACGCCCAGCGGCACTTCCTCCAAGTCATAGGGTGTTTCCCGAAACCCTCCCTTGGCCCTGCGAACGCCCGACGCGGTTTCCATAAACGCAAATACCGGCCTGTGTGGATGGTTTTGCAGCCGGCCGACCTCGGCTTCGACCCGCTCCGGTGCCACATCGGTCCGCTTGACCAGCGCCAGTGAAAGGTCCAGCCACAGTGCCTTGTGATCCACGTCGGGCATCAGACGGCACAGGTGGCCTGCCAATGCGGCCAGGGCTTCGGCGTCCATGACGACCAGGGCCGCGTGGATCACGTCGCGCCGAATTCGCGCATCGGCGATGGCCCGGAAGCGTTTCAAGACGATGGCGGGCGCGTCGTTCACCGGCGTCCCCTTAGCTACGACGACCGAAAACCGCGTCGCGGCCGTCTTTTACCCCAGTCAAAAACGATAGGAGAAATCGAACCCGATTTCGTTGTTGTCACCGTGCCCCTTAGCGTTGGCCGGCGGCTTTCCGATGCTGTCCTGGACGTTGACTAGTTCAAACCAGTTGTGGACGTATGCAACACCGACGCGCCAGCGGTCATTGACCTGCCACCGCAGCCCCATGCTGATACCGAACTGGTCGGTGCTTGGGTTGTCCAGCGAATACGTCTGGGTCGGGATCGGCGTGTAATCCTGCTGGTAGCCGATCATCAGGTCGACGAATGGCGTCGGCTTGTACATCAGGCCGATGTTCCATGCCACAGAATTACTGTTGTTCTTGGCATCACGCAGTTCCTTCAGGCCGTACAGAGGTGAAGAAAGTACGGTCCGTTGTTCCTGCAAAACCTGGTAGTGCCAGAAGTACACGTCGGCCCCGACCTCAAACCCTGGCAGGAACTCCCAATTGATGCCGCCCTTCAGTTCCCACGGGATCGTCATACCGGTGCGATGCCGTGACTTGATCACCGCGCCACCCGGGTCGGTCAGCCGGACGTTGCCCTCCAGGTTGATGTCTGACCCGCCGGCGAACGAGGCACCGATGCGCAACGTCGGCAGCGGATGGAACAAAAAGCCGATGTCGGCCGCCCAGGTCCAGTCCTGGCCGTCGATCCGCAGTTTCATGTCGCCGGCGGCGGTTTCGGACCGCGGCAGAAAACGCCGGTCGTACTTGGGGTCATTGGGCTGGTCGGTGTCCGACGGGATCATGTCCCGGTTCATGTACCATTCCTTGGTCAGATACACGTGGACAAGGCTGATGCTGGCCCCGATGCGAAACACCTCGGAGATGCGGTAGGCGGCCGCAAGCGTCGCCCGAGACGCCAGAAACAACGCCTGGGTCGCGTGGTAGCGGGTCGGCGAGTCTATTGGCAGCGAGGCGCCGTAGGCATTCGGTGCGTAGATGCCGAAGCCCAGCCGGAAGTCCTTGGTCCCGCAGTCGGACGAGAAGCCGATGAACGGGATCGCCCCGACGCTGAGCGAAGGGTGTATTTCCTTGCCAGGCCGCAAGACGCCTTGGCTGTCGTACAGTCGCATACCCAGGTTCAGGAAAAACCACGACTGGGCGTGGTAGAAATGCGTTCCGTCCATCAGGGTCAGACCGGCCGGATTGTGGAACACCGCAGTGGGGTCGTCAGGCCGGGCCGTGACGGCAAACATGCCCAGGCGGCGGATACCGAAGTCTGGATTCGAAAAACCGCCTGCCTGCGCGTGGCCGCTCCAGAATGCGCACGACGCCGTAGCGACCACCAGCACCAGCGTCATGCAGACCTTCTGGAACGTCCTCTTCCCCATAGTCAGCTTTCCCCCCGGCTTGGTACGAACAGGATGCACCCAATGCGGTGGCGCGCGATTATAATACCCGCCATGGTAGGAATGCACCCTCCAATGCAGTGGATTGATCACGCCAGTAACCCATTGATTGATCCCCCTTGGCCGGAATTCCTGATAGCGGACCCTACGTTCGCGGCACCGCCCAACACGCCGGACGGACGCTGGCATCTGTTTGCGCACGGGATCATCATGGGCATCCATCACTTCGTGTCCGACGACGGGGTACGCTTCCGACGGGCAGGCCGAGTCATCCAGGGTATGCGCCCCTTCCTGTGGCACGAGGAAGGCCGATGGTTCCTGTACTTCGAACGCCTGTCATCGCCCTGGCGATCGACCATCAACGTGGTGACATCGACTGACTTGCTACACTGGTCCCGGCCAACCCGGATGCTGACGCCGTCGCTTTTATGGGAAGGGCACGTCTTCCGTACCAACGGAAACCCGAGTCTGGTCAAGTGGCGCGGACGCTACCGGTTGTATTTCAGTGCGGGGCTATCGTGGCTGCGGGATTGCGGTTTTCCAGAGCCGCGGCACATCGGGTTCGCCGAGGCCGAGCGGCCCGAAGGACCGTTCGTCAAGCACTCGGCCCCGGTGCTGTCACCAGACCCGACCGTGCCACACCGCAACCTGGGCGCGGGTGCGATCAAGGTGATCGAGTCGCCCGATGGCGGCCTGTGGGGGTTCACCAACGGTATCTACACTGACACTGACGGGCGTTCGCGTTCCGACATCCGGCTGATGACATCTCCAGACGGCGTGACGTGGACGTACGTGTCGGACCGACCGCTGGTGACTTTTCAGGGCGATGGCTGGAAACGGGCGATGGTATACGCCTTGGACGTACGCCGCGTCGGGGACGCCTGGGTCATGTTCTACAACGCCCGGGACGGTTGGCGCCGGGGACGCGAACGGATCGGCCGGGCGGACTGCGTGATGCCGAATTCAGGCCGCTGACATGGCTTGTCGCCACCCGGCGTGCGCTATCAGGGTGCCGCCACTGGTATTGCCGTCCCCAAAACATCGCGAAAGACCAGGATCGACCCGCCCAAGATGACCTCGGGTTGCACGTCGCGCAGGCGCTCCCAGCAAGCATCTCGGCTGTCCCCACCGGCAGCACCCTGCAAGCAGGTCGCGGACACCGCCAGGATCTGGGCAGACGCGTCGCACGGTGCCGCCGGCGCGCCTGGCGGCCTGGGGCGACCCAGCGGACGACAGGGTCGCCAAACCGATTCGATCCCATACGCAGCCGGGTCCGCAGTCCCGAAATAGGCCAGGTGGACAGGCCCCTCGGCCGGCGGTTGCGCCCGTAGCCAGGCCGCCAACAGCGGCAGATCCTGGCCCCAGTCGGTCGCCGAGTCGACGGCCACCCGGTGGGCATTGTCGATACCACCGAACGCGGCATTCGTGAACGGCAGGTAGTGTGGGTGCGCCAGGCCACCCTCCAGCACCAGCACGGTACCCAGCAGGCCGGCCAGGGCCCGGCCACGGCGGAACGTCCGCGCCACCGCGACCAACCCCGCCGCGCCCGCCAGCCAGACCGCGGGCAGGAAGGGAGTCAGGTGCCGGTGGCCCAGGTTCACATTCGACGCGATCGCCACCACCAGGAAGAACAGTGCCGCGACCAGGAACGCGCGGTGCCCCCGCAACAGCGCACGGCCCTGGGGCAAAGCAATCCCTAGCAACGCTGCCACCGCCAGCGCCAGGGGGGTCTTGGCGACCAGCAGCGCCGGCAGATACGCACGGGTACCCCCTGGAAAGAAGCCGCCCATAAGGAACGTGCCACGGGGAATCGCACGGACCCGAGCGAACTCGTGCCATGCCACGATGACGCGATGCCAGCCATCGGCCGGCGTGGCCAGGCCCACCAGTGCGTGCAACTGAAACAGCAGCAGCCAGCCTGCGATGGCCACCCCACCCACGACGGCCGCAGCCGACACACCAGCAATGATCCGCCGCCGGGGCACGTACCGGCCTTCGCCGGGCATCGGGACCAGTTGCACCAGGAGTGCAGTCGGCACAAGCACCACACCCGAAAACTTGGCAGCCAGCCCCAGTGTCCCAAACAGCCCCGCGACGACCAACGGCCGCCAGCCGCCCCGCATGCGGTGGTGGGCCAGCGCCAAGCCACCACCCAGAAACGCCAAGCCGTGGGCCACGTCGGTCGTCGCGTACCTGGCCGGTGCCAGCCATCCTGGATCCAGCGTGCCCAACGCAAGGAACGACAGGCCCAGCGCCGGCCCCGACCGACGCGACAACCACCATGCCGCCGCGGCAAGCCCAACTGCGGCCAGAGCGACGTTCATTCGCCGGGCCGGATACAGGTTCCGCGGGTCCTCGATTTGTCGCAACTCGGCTTGCCGACCGGTGCCGGGCACGTCGCGGACCTCGACGACCTGCCCCGGTGCCGGGTCTTGCAAGGCCAGCGGCAGTGTGACCAACGCCATCACGGGGTATGGGTGATCGGCTGCGGGGACGAGCGGCCCGAACCGCAGGAAGTTCAACCCGTAGTCCAGGTGCATCGTTTCGTCCCAGACCGGGGATTCGCGGCGCAGGCTGTCATCGGCCCTGACCGCAAAAATCGCCAGCAGAACCAGAGCAAGCGCCGGCGGGATGCAACGCCGCCACCGGGCGGACGGTGGCGTGGGATTGACCTTCCGGTTTCCGGGCTGCATTTCGTCGTGACTGTGGGCCGCCGGATCCAAATCTAGACTCGCCAGCAGGACGACCGAAGTGTAGCCCGGCGGGCGGCAGCACGCGAATCACCTCGCCAACCAGCCCACACGCCGGTCTGTCCACGCGCCAACACGCGCGCGAACACGCGCACCAGCCCACACGCCGGTCTGTCAGAAGCCTGTGCATGCGTGCTATCCTCGCGCCGATGGACAGCCTGCTCCACGTCACGACTGGTGTTGCCCTGTTCGCCACCCTGCACGTCGCCTTGCTGGGGGGCGCGGGTCTAGCAGCTGGTGCCGTTCGCGGCCTGACACCGCTGGATCGCCTGCTGGCGACCCTGGCGATAGCCGCGATGCAAATCGTCGTAGTTTTAACTGGTTGTGGCGCAGTCGGGCTGCTGACAGTCGCGTCTGTGGTAGCGGCATCCCTGTTCCTGTCGGCCGTTCTGGCCCTGGCTGTGCGACGACGAGGTTCGCTGGCTTGGGTGACGGAACTGGCGACCGGCCTTCGGCGCGCGCATGCCGATGAGCCTTACCTGGCGTGGATCACCGCGCCGGCCTTCGCTACGGGGATCCTGGCCTTCGGATACGCGGCCACGCGGCCGCCGCTGGGATTCGACTCGCTGACGTACCACCTGACCCTGGCTGCGCACATGATGCGCACCGGGGACCTGTCGCTGTTCTATTTCCCGCACTTCTTCGACCTTTACTCCTACATGCCGGCGAACGGTGACCTCTTCTCGGTCTGGGCGATGCTGCCGTTCGGCTGCGATTTCTTGCTGCCATGGGTCAACCTGCCGTTCGTCGTGATGCTCGCCCTTGCGCTGTACCGCACGGCGCGCGAACTGGGCACAAGTCGCGCGGCCTCATTGGCGCTTGCATCCGCCCTGTCGACGCCGCCGGTTTTCCTGACCGTATTGACCGAATCCTACGTCGATCTGCCGCTATTCGCCTGCTTCGCCGCCGCGCTGTATTTCGCCATCGCCTCGGCGAGGTCGCGTTCGACGGGCGCCCTTGTCCTATCGGCGGGTCTTTGCGGCTTGATGATCGGAACCAAATCGACCGGCGTGCTGACGGCGGCCATCGTCTTCGGGATGCACACCCTGCTGGTCCTGCCCCCAGACCGCCCCTGGCGTAAGGCCGTCGCCGCCATCGCCCGACATACCGCGTGGATGTTTGTCGGCACACTGGTCCTGGGCGCGGCTTTCTACATCCGCAACTGGGTCGCGGCCGGCAACCCCGTTTACCCGGTCCCGCTTGACCTGCCGGGACTGCCGCCGTTTCCCGGCCAGGATCGGTTGCGCGAAA
>CAZHDQ010000114.1:0-7737 GCA_964531595.1 uncultured Anaeromyxobacteraceae bacterium | reverse complement strand
CTGAATTCCCTGGATGTGCTCGACGTACTGTTCAACCAACGTATTGGTCCGGACCGATTGCTGCCACAAAACCTTCAGGACGTGGTTGCGGGCCACCTCCGACACCAGTGCCACCCTGGGCGAAAACAGGAACTTCGACCAACGGTACTTGTCCATCCGACCAGACAGCATCACGTTCGCCAGCGGGTGGAATCGCAGGTTCGCTTCGGCCATCACGGACGCCGTCCACGAATCAAAGCCGTTTCCGACCAGATCCTGCAGCAGACGCCCGTCGGCGGTCTTCCGGTCCGACAAGCCGACCACGGCCAGGTCCCCGGCGATGTCCGTAACGAACAGTCGTGACGGCCGCACCCAGTCGTAGGAAAAACTGCCGCCCAAGGCCACTTTGTAGTTTTCCAGGAACTGCACCTCGGCCAAGGCGCTGGCGAAGACCTCGTGTTCTGCGGTGTTGTAGTGCACGTTGCCCGGGTCGCCGGGGTTCTTCCAGATACCGGCGTTGTAGGGTCGATTCGCGTCCCCCTGAAGGACTTGCAGCAGGTGCTCGGAATCGTAGGACAGGCGGGTCCTTAACGTGATGTTGTGCGGGAAGCGGTGGTCATCCTCCAGGGCCACGGTAATCGAGCGTTGCGCCTGAAAGCGCCCGGCGTGCTTTCCATCCGCGTACTCCAGCCAGGGAAGCCCCTCAAACATGTCGGACATGCCCGACGACGTGTAGCGAGCCCACAACCGGGCTTCGTCGAACAGGCGCAGGTCCAGGTGGGCCTTGATCTGGGGCCCCATCGAGTCCCCGTAAAACGGCGAAGGCGTGGCGCCCGGATGTAAATCCTCGCCGTAAAATCCGAAGGTTCCGTCATTGTCCACGGCGAAGGTGCGGGGGCGGGCAAGGCCTCGGGTAGTCCGAGCGCTGACGTATCCGAAAATCCCCACATCGCGTCCCACCCAGCCGTAACTCGCGTGGGCCCCACCGGACCGGTAAAGTACGTCATAGACGCCGCCGGCCCGAAGCCCTGGGGCGGTCCGCGCGTCTCGAGTCACCAGGTTGATTACGCCGGCGATTGCCCCCGGGCCATAGGTGACCGACCCTGGCCCCCGGATGACCTCGATGCGTTCCAGATCGTCCATGTCCCAGTTCGTCAGTTCCAGTGTGGCGCCCTGTGACGACTTGTTGTTCAGGTTCTTACCGTTGACCAGCAACAGGAACTTGTAGTTGCGGTCGATAGACACTCCGCGTAGTCCGATGCGCGGCTGGATATGCTCGTCGACGGTGGCGCCAGGGACGTAGACCTCGATCAGGTCCACCAGGTTGCGTGCGGGAGTGACGTCGATATCTTCCCGGGTAATTACCGTGATTGACACGGGGGCTTTCAGCCACGAGGTCCCGGTCAGGCTCCCGAGCTCGACTCGCGTCTCCATCAACTGGTCAAGCGACATTCGGAACAGGTTTTGCGTGGCGGGCCAGTCCGCAGGCGCGGCAGGTCCCAGTTCGGCAGACGGTAGGGGCAGGGCAGGGGGCTCCGAAATGTCCTGAGCTACCGCAAGCCTAGATGTGATACTGAGGAACACGAGCGGCACCAGCCACCATCGCATGCCTGCCCTCGTTGTCTTGGTCGGCCCGATGATAACACGGTCGATACGTTCGGGAAGACTCGTTTTGTAATCCCTCCTCGAAATACGAATCGGATGTACCCACGCCCGCTTGACCCCGCTACTCGGTGCGTTTATGCTGATGCTCCTGACCCACATCGCGCGAGTAACCATGGCGGGCGAACCCATCCGTGTCCTGATGATCGAGGACAATGCCGGGGATGCAGATCTGGTCCGCGAACTGCTGGCCATGGATTCGACCGTCCGATTCAACGTCACGGTTGCGACCCGATTGGCCACCGGCCTGGACCTGTTGCGTGAGGACCCCTTCGACGTGATCCTGCTGGATCTGGACCTGCCGGATAGCGAACGTGCCAAGACCTTCGACCGGGTCCACGAAGCGATGCCCCATCTGCCAGTAGTCGTCCACAGCGGTTCGGTCGACGACGAAATGGCCACCAGCGCCGTACAGCGAGGCGCCCAGGATTCCCTGGTCAAGGGCCGTGTGTCGCACGAATCGATGTCCCGGATCCTGCGATTCGCGATCGAGCGGAAGCGGGCCGAGGAAGCGATGCTGCGGCTCGAAGAATTGACCCTGCGGGCTGAAACGGCTGCGGCCGCGGAAACGTTGCTCAAGGGCGCACCCATCCCGATGATCATGGTGGGCGAGGACCTACGCGTACGCATGGCGAACGAGGCCGCAACACGTTTTGCGAACTTTCCACCTGAAGAAATCGTTGGCCGTCTTCTGGACAATGTACTGGGAACCCGGTTGGCGACCCCAGACAAAAAACCCTGTCCGATCGTGACGCTGGCCGCGCTGGCGTTGCAAGAAGGCGTCGCCAGTCAGGGGGTCGAACTGCGACTGTTGTTCAGGGAGGGACTGGGGCGAGCCTCGGCGGACGTGCTGGTGTCCACATCTTGCGTGTCACTGGGAACAGAACGAGTGGCCGTGGTCTGCCTGGAAGACGTCACCGAAAGCCGGCGGGCCGAACAGGCCCTGCGGGAAAGCCGCGACCGCATGCGGAAGGCCCAGGAACTGGAAACCATCGGGCGGCTGGCGGGCGGGGTCGCCCATGATTTCAATAACTTGCTAGCTGTGATTCTGGGATACGCCGAAATGATCGATTTACGCCTGCCCTCGGACGACAAACTCCATGAGGGCGTGGCGGCGATCCTGGAGGCGGGCCGTCGGGGGGCCTCCCTGACCCGCCAGTTGCTGGCCTTTGGGCGCAGGCAGGTTCTGCGCCCGCAGGTGATCGACCTTGGGGCGGCGGTGGTGGAAACCGGAAAGATGCTGCGCCGGTTGATCGGCGAAAACATCGCGCTGGAAATGGACGCAGATCCTGATGGGGCCAAGGCAGTTGCGGATTTGGGTCAGGTTGAGCAGGTGGTGATGAACCTGGCCATCAACGCGCGAGACGCCATGCCCGAGGGCGGGCGGTTGATCTTGCGGACGCGACTGGTTGAAGTGGCACCGGATGCGGTCCCGCGAATCGACGGCGCACGGGCGGGGGTGTTCGTCCGGTTGGAAGTCGAGGACACTGGATCCGGCATGGACGCCGAAACCCTGCAGCACGCCTTCGAACCGTTCTACAGCCTAAAGGCCTCCGGCACTGGCCTGGGGTTGCCCGTGGTCTACGGCATCGTCCAGCAACACGGGGGGTGGATCCAGGTATTCAGCCAACCAGGGCAGGGCACGCGCTTTCACGTTTACCTGCCTGCGGCGGCGCCGGATGCTGTGGAAATTGCCACACCGGAGCATGTGGCAAAACCCCTCACCGAAGGCCAGGGGGAATTGGTCCTGGTCGTGGAGGACGAGCCGGCCCTGGGCCACTTGGTAGCAGAATCACTGGGGAGAAGTGGATACTCGGTGCGGTTGGCTTCGCGGCTGTCTGAAGCCAACGCGATTTTCGAGCAGGAGGGGGCCCGGATTCACATGCTGTTTTCGGACATCGTGCTCCCCGACGGTTCAGGCGTGCAACTGGCCGAACAACTGGTGGCCGCCCACCCGGATCTGGCAGTGGTGTTGACCAGCGGATATGCGGCTGACGAAGCTCAGGGGGACCGGATCCGGTCCCAGGGATTCTCGTTCGTGCAAAAGCCTTACACGTTGTCGGACGTACGCCGGGCCTTCCAGGAAGCGGTGGCGGTTACCGGGAAATTTGCGGGGGAATGACCATGGCCAGAAACGAGTGCCGTTCGATCGATATCCTATTGGTTGAAGACAACACAGGGGACGTCGAACTGACGCTGGAAAGTTTCAAAGCCGCCAGAATTCTGAATAAAATTCATGTAGTCAACGACGGGGCTCAGGCCGTAGATTTCATGAAGAGGCGCGGCCGATACGTCGACGCTCCCCGTCCGGACCTGGTGCTGCTGGACCTGAATCTGCCCAGGATGGACGGCCGCGAGGTTCTGGCCGAGATCAAGGGGGACCCGGACCTGTGCGTGATCCCGATCATCGTGCTTACGTCGTCCGAGGCCGAAGAAGACGTGTTGAAGGTCTACCAACTGCATGCGAACGGCTATGTGCGCAAGCCCATCAGCCTGGACCGCTTCATGGAAATCGTCCAGGGCATCGAAAGTTTCTGGTTGAAAGTTGTGGTCCTTCCCCCGAAAATCCGGTAGACACGCCGGGCAAAATGTAGCAGTGATGGTCCGTACTAGCCCCATTCCAGTGGAGTCGTTCATGCGGCGATTCGCGGCCCTGGCTCTGGTGGCCTTCATCTTTGCATGCGGCCGACCCGCGATCGATCGGGGCACCGGAAACCCCGGGAACCCGGATGCCACCGGCAACGTCGATTCTGGGTTCGTCGTGGCATCGGCGTGTGGCTCAGCCGAACCCCTGAGCCTCCAGGCACATACAACCGACCCCCGGGTCAAAATCGTGCTGGACGGCATGACGCTGGCCGAAAAGGTCGAACAGATGGCCGGTTTCCCCACCGGGGCCGAGATGTTCGCGACCCCAGACAACGACCAGGCCGGCATCCGCGGATTCCGCTTCCGTGACGGCCCGCGCGGGGTGCGCACCGAACCCGGCACGACGGCAACGTGCTTTCCGGTTTCCGTATCCCGCGGCGCGACGTGGGATCTGGATCTGGAACGGCGAGTAGGTGCGGCGATTGGCGCGGAAACTCGCGGGCTGGGACACAACTTCTTGCTGGCCCCGACGGTCAACATACTGCGCCACCCGGGTTGGGGGCGCGCCCAGGAAACTTATGGCGAGGATCCGTGGCTTCTGGGCAGGATGGGCACCGCATCTGTACTGGGCATCCAGGAACACGTGGGTGCCTGCGTGAAGCACTATGCCGCCAACAACATCGAGGACACGCGCATGTCCAACAACGCGGTCATCGACGAACAGACGTTGCGCGAGGTCTATACCCGCCCCTTCGAAATGATCGTGAAGGAGGCGGATGCTGCGTGTATCATGGCCGCATATAACAAGGTCAACGGCACTTACTGCTGCGAGAACAAACCCCTGTTGCGTGACATCCTGAAGACCGATTGGGCCTTCGATGGATTCGTGGTGTCCGACTGGCTAGCTGCCCGGTCCACGGTCGAATCCGCACTGGGGGGTCTGGATGTCGAAATGCCATGGGCGTTGTTCTACGAGAGCCTGGAACAGGCAGTGGCACTGGACCAGGTAACGCCTGATGTCATTGACGATGCGGTGCGGCGAATCCTGCGGATCAAGTTCAAGTTCGGATTCGCGCTACTGTCGGAAGCGTACGTTGGTGATGCGACAGTGGTTGAGAGCCCGGCCCACATCGCTCTGGCCCGAGAAGCGGCCGTCAAAGGCATGGTCCTGCTGAAGAACCGCGATGCCGTGTTGCCAGTAAATCCGGAATCGATCCGAAGCCTGGCAGTCGTGGGCGAATTCGCAACGCAGGTACGTCTGGGGGACGCCGGCAGCAGCAACGTTACACCCAGCTATGCGGTGTCCCCGTACGCCGGGATTTCGCAACGGGCGGCAAAGGATGGCATCACCGTGACCACCAGTCCAGATGCGTCGGCCGCTAACGGCGCGGACTTGGCGATCGTGGTCGTGGCGCTGACGCAGAAAGACGAAGGTGAGGCATTCAACGGGGGCGGTGACCGAGACGACCTGGGGCTGTCGGGCGAACAGGACGCGTTGATCCTGGAAGTGGTCGCTGCGGCCGAGCGGACCATCGTGGTCATCGAGGCCGGCGGCCCGATCACCATGGAAGGGTGGGTTGACAGGGCGGACGGTATTCTGATGGCCTGGTACCCGGGCATGGAAGGCGGGAACGCCATAGCCGACGTGCTATTCGGTGACGTAAATGTGTCGGGTCGTCTGATCCAGACATGGCCCAAGCGCCGGGAAGACGAACCCGTGTTTGGCAACCACAAGGCCGAGACCGTGATGGAATACGACCACGGGTACCGGCACTTCGACCGGCAGAAAATCGAGCCGCTGTTTCCGTTCGGATTCGGGCTGAGCTACACAACCTTTGCCTACAGCAATTTGGTCATCCCGTGCGAAACAATCACCGCGGACGGACGGTTGGTCGTGACCGTGGACATCGAAAACACCGGTACGCGTGCAGGTGTAGCCGTCCCGCAGTTGTATGTCGGCTTCCCTGAAACGACGGTCCGTCGGCCAGTGAAAGAATTGAAGGGGTTTGCTCGTGTGTCGCTGTTGGCCGGCGAAACAAAGACGATCGAAATCCCGGTGCGCATCCCCGAGCTAGCCTACTGGGATGCAACAATCCACCGCTGGGTGGTCGAAGAGAAGCGGCACGATGTGTACGTGGGACCTGACGCCCTGGACTTGCCGCTGACCGGAAGTTTCACAATCGGGGTTGAAGGTAAACTGGCGCCGTGAGCAGGCGCGGGTGCCGACGCGGGGATTGAACCAGCGCGGCAACCGGCCAAGCGGGGGTGCGGCATGGGGCGACTGCATTGGGTCCGCATGGGCTTGGCGATGGGCGTTGTCCTGGTCGGCAGCGCGGTACAGGCGGCCCCACCTGGGCAAGAACCCGAGCCGGCCGTTAAGGAACCCGCAACACCAATGGAGGCAGTCGCACCAGCCCCGGCACAGCGTCGCTGGTTGAACCCGATGGCGCGGGCCTATCTGCCAATCGGGCTCCAGTCCGTGCTGGACGGCCAGCCCTCCGAAGTACCGACGCCGGAACCCAGACGATGGGGCCGAGATATCCTGTCCCCGTACTATCCGCTGCACGGCTTACAGTCGCCATTGCGCAACGACGGGATCCACGTGGGCGGGGACATCTGGATTGATGCGGGCTACGAAAAGCACCTTAGACCCCTGGAAAGCGAACCCGATATCCAAATCTGGATCACGAAGGGCCGGTTCATGCTGGACATCACGGCTACCAAGACCTTCAAACGCTTTTTCATCCAGGCCAAGGGACAGTTCCTGGCCAGCATCGAACAAATCCCCGGCGTGCCGACCATTTCCGTCGATGACGCATGGGTCCGATTCGGCATGTGGGACCTGTGGGACATCCAGGTGGGACGCTACGAGGGCTGGGAAATCTACGCGAAGGGTGAGGGACTGGAGCGCGATACGCTGGAGGATCTGGGGGCCTACGGTGGCCCGGATATATACGAGGTCAACTACGCATTCTACCGCCAGAACGGTTTCGGGTCCGCGGCCCTGCACGTCTACCCGCTGAAGTGGTTGCGCTTCGAGGTCGGCGCTGTGTTCGGTAACGCCCTCGGATTCAACAGCATCGGCGTGCGGCCAGTCGCGATTCTGGATTTCGAATGGGTCAAGTTCAAGTTCGGCGGCGAGTACCGGAAGTTGTCTCACCAGGAATCAGGCCGGAAGGAATGGGAGGTCCGACGAGGCCTTGGCGGCGGCTTGCACTTCTTCTTTGACGACCCGCACAAGATCCTGCGTTTCCAGTTCGGGATCAATGCTGCGTACGGCTTGGTGGACCGTGTCGATGCGTTCGACAAGGTGGATGAGCGGGGCAGCCCCGACACGCTGTCGGCCGGCGGTTTCTTCAACCTGGGTTTCTGGTCGGCCGTGCTGGGACTGGGCTACAACCACACCCTGCAAGATGATCGGCAGTTCAACAACGAAACCGGCCGCGTCGGACACTTCACCCACAAACAATTGTTCGTGTCGTTTAGGCACCCGATCGTGATCGACAACCT
>CAZHDQ010000113.1:0-7846 GCA_964531595.1 uncultured Anaeromyxobacteraceae bacterium | reverse complement strand
CGAACCCAGGTCGACACCGAGCGTGTCCACGTGTTCCTCCGGCGTATCGCCATGCTATCGAAGGGCTTGTCGCCCGGCAAGATGCGCATCGATGAACGTAGCGTGGGCCGCGGATGACAGCGTTCGGTGTAGGATCGCCGCGGAGGTGAAACATGACGCGCAAGATCCTGTTCGTGCTGTTCGCCGAAGACGGGTGCCGCCAGGTCCACGCGCTGTGGTACGCGCTGGACCTGCATCGGGACGGTCACCAGGTGCGACTGATCCTCGAGGGGCCGGCCACGCAGATGCTGGCGCGCCTGGACGATCCCGGATTTGAGGCGGGCGACTTGATCCGCCAGACCCGTGCCGCCGGAGTGCTTGCCGGGGCATGTCTGCGCGCTGCAATCGGTTGCGGGGCCGACGCCGACACCAGCGAGGCCGTCGAGGCCGCGCAAAGGCACGGGATTTCGCTGTTGTCCGGGCGGGACGGGCACGCGGCCATAGGTCCGTTCGTGGCCGATGGGTACGAGATCGTCGTCGTGTGACACCCGGTATTACAACAATTGGAAACGTAATATCTATCATGCTATCGTGCGCCGATGCACGTGGGGACGACGATTGCTGTCGGGTTGTTGGCGACGGCACTTTGGCTGCGGCCCGCGCTTGCTTTGGAAGCTGGGGGCGACCCATATGCCGAACCGGACCCCGCAGACTTAACGTCGGAGCCTGAAACCGGTGCTAATCTCGCCGCGCCCGTCGCCACGCTAGCCGACGCGCCTCCCCTGACGCTACCCGAGGTTCGCGGCGAGACCGTGATTCGTGGGGCTGGTGCACCGCTGTCCGGCGGGGCGGAAACGATCGGGCGTGCCAGGGTCGAGGCCGCCCATCCTGGCTCGGCCGCCGAGACACTGGCCCTGGTGCCCGGCATCCGCATCGTGCAGCACGGCGCCGAGGGCAAGGCCCACCAGTTGTTTCTTCGAGGCTTCGACGCAGTCCATGGCTCCGATGTTGAGATCCTGGTCGACGGCGTGCCCCTGAACGAGCGTCTGAACGTCCACGGTCACGGCTATGTGGACCTTTACGGGATCGTGCCCGAGGCCATCCGGGCGATTCGTGTCGAGAAAGGTCCATTCCTGCCCGAGCAGGGGGACTTTGCGACCGCCGGCACGGTCCGGTTTGAAACCGGTCTGCCCGACGCGCTGCGCCCAGGCTTGGTACGCCTGGATGCATCGCATCGTGGCCGGGTGCGTATGGCGGGGGTGCTGGCGCCACTGGATGCGCCGCAGGACGCCTACCTGGCCGGCGAGGCTGTGTCGGATCCAGGGTTCGGCCCGGAACGCGCGGCCTTGCGCGGAACTGCCCAGGGGGCCTGGAGTTGGGCGCTGGGCAAGGGGTTTCGGCTGGGGGTGTTCGGCGGTGGTCAGGGGGCGCGGTGGCAGTCGCCAGGTGCGGTACGACTGGATGACCGGGACGCGGGTCGTCTGGGCTTTTACGACACATACGAGGTCGGTGGCCGGGGCGTGTCTTGGCGAGGGCTTGCAGGCTTGACCTTGTCACGGGACCGTGCGGGGTCTTCGCTGAAAGTGGTTGCCTGGGGCGGGCTGCGCGGCCTGGAACTGAACGACGACTACACCGGCTACCTTGCCAATGGTGATCGGGGAGACATGCGGCGCCAAGCTCAAAAAGGGGGCTTCGCCGGGGTGTCTGCGACGTTGCGGCACCCGCTTCCTGCGCCGTTTTCTATGTCGTTTTTGGCAGGCCTGGGTTGGCGGTTCGACGGAGCGGACCAGTCGGAAAACGCCCTGGATCGTGCCGGAAACCCGTGGCGCACCGACCGCGATCTATCGGCCAGCGTGCATGGCTTGCACGTGTTTGCAGGTCTCCGAATGCAGCCCTGGCGCTGGCTGGAGATCCAGCCGGCGGTTCGTGGCGACCTGCTGGTCTATCGCGTAAACGACCGGCTTGTCGGGCGGGAGGCGGGGCGGGTGCTAGGCGCCGTTTCGCCGAGGGTGGCGCTGGCGTTTCCGGCCCACGAACGCGTCACTGTGTACGCCGACTACGGACGGGGATTTCGCACCCCGGAGGCCCGGGCGATCACCGCGCCCGCTAGGGGTTCTGCCGAGGACGTGTCGCTGGACCGTTATCGCGGCGGGCGGCCAGCGATCGCGATGGCCGATGCGGCCGAGGTTGGTCTGGAGGTCCGCTTGCCGGCATTGACAGCGGTCCGGATGGCCGGCTTCGGCACGTGGCTTGCTCGCGAGATCGTGTTCGACCACGTCAGCAACACGAATCTGGAACAAAACGGTACCCGGCGACTGGGCGTCGAGGCGTCCGTGACATCGTCTCCGCTGCCATGGCTGCGCATGCATGCCGACGCGACCTGGTGCGACGCGCGCTTCGAGCGCTCGGGCCGTCCTGTGCCAGGATCGGCTGCGTGGACTGGGCGCGTGTTCGCAGAACTGGGGCAGGCCCAGGGCATCCACGGCGGGGCTGAACTTGGCTGGTCCGGTCGTCGCAAGCTTGCCCACGGGGCGTCCGTTGACGGTTACGCATTGCTGGACCTGCACCTGGGCTGGCGCGGCGAACGGTACGACCTGGTGCTGGAGGTCGAGAACGCGACCGGGACCAGGGCGATGGACGGTGCCTACCACTACGCGTCCTGGTTCGATCGGGACCGGCCGCGCAGCGTAATTCCGGCGATCCATTACACAGCGGCCCGCCCGGCGACGGGGCGACTGGTCTTCACGGTTTTCCTGTAGGAGGTTGGGATGACGATTCGATTGCAAACCCCGCTATTGTTGGCCGTGCTCATTTTGTTGCCCTGGGCCGCCTGCGAGCCCGGCGGTTCCGAACCCGCAGCGGTGTTGTTGCCTGTTGTCGCCACGGCCGACGGTATCGTCCGCTGCACGAACGACCTGGGCTGGGAGGTCGAACTTGACGCGGTTCGCGTGGCTGTGGGGGACCTGGAATTTACCATCGAGGGCGAAACACACGCGGCTGGGCCTTTGCTGCGCCGCTTTGCCAGTCGTGCAGTCGACATCCTGCTTCCAGTCGCGCTGGCCCACCCGGGTCACCAGGCCGGCGGCGAGGTGACCGGGTCGCTGCCGGGCGATTTCGTGGCCGACCCGTTCAGTGAGACCGTCCTGGGTACTGCCACCTTACTGGCCGGTGACTATCATGGCGTCAACTTGTTGTTTCGGCGGGCGACCACAGCCGACGGCCTGGACAAAGAAGACCCCCTGGTCGGCCACACAGCACTGCTGTCCGGAACCGCCCGCAAGGACGGCACCACTTTGTCCTTCCAGGCAATCCTCGACGTCACTGACGGCATCCAGATGGTCGGCGGACCGTTCGATCTGGTAGTGCAAACCGACACCACCGCAAGTCTGGCCTTGACTCTGTACACGATCGATCCGTTCGAGGGAGACACGCTTTTCGACCATTTGGATTTCGGTGCATTGGAAGGCGCAGGCGGTGGTTTCGTCGCGATCGCGCCCGGGCAGGCCGCCCACAACGTGCTGGCCAAGACCTTGATCCGCCACGACCACTGGGGGGCCGTGGTCCGGCCGTAGTTGGCAATCGGTCCTTGGGACCGTAACGAGGAGGGAACCATGAACATGCGGAACCGTTTACTGCGCCAAATCTCCCTGGTCCTGGCGATCGCCGTGGTGGCCGCCGGCTGCGGATCCTCCGACGAGGGGAGCGGCACCCTGAAGGTCGAGATTTGGGGCGAAGACTTCATCGAATCCGGCATTCCGGCTGACGAGTTCGCCGATGGCTGGGGCGTGACGTACGACCGCTTCCTGGTCAACGTGGGTGCAATCACTGTCAGTGAGGACGGGGCCGCTGCCGTCATCGACGAACCCGCCTTTCGGGTATACGACCTTGCGGCGTTTTCCGGGCCGGTGGTGATCGCCGAGGCGGTCGTCCCGGCGGGCGAATACACGCATACGGCGTACACGATCGCCCCGGCAACGAATGGATCGAGCGTCGCCAATGCCGCGCAGGCCGACTTGCAGCGCATGATCGACAACGGATGGTCGGTGCTGGTCGAAGCGACCGCGTCGAAAGGCGACCGTACAGTGGCGTTTTCCTGGGGCTTTTCGACATCTACCCGCTACGACCCGTGCCATTCGGGCGGTGCGGTCGCCGATGCTGGCGAGGGCGTTGTGCAGATCACGATCCACGGGGACCACCTCTTCTACGATGACGCGGCCTCCGAAGACCCGTCCTTGCGTTTCGAGGACCTGGCTCTGGCTTCCGGCGACGACGGGATCCTGACTGCCGCCGAAATGGCGGCCTACGCAACGCTGACCCTGGAACATTATGGCGTCGGCAGCCTGGACATCGACAACCTGTGGGACTTTGTTTCCCACATGACGACCACCCTCGGCCACATCGACGGCGAGGGGCACTGCGAGACCCGCTGATGCAAACGACAGTCGCCGTGGCGGTGGGGATTGGGTTCCTGCACACGTTGCTGGGGCCGGATCACTACCTGCCATTCATCGTGATCGGGCGAGCCCGCCACTGGCGACTGGGTCGGACGCTGGCTCTGGCGATGGTGTGCGGGGTTGGCCACGTAGCCTCCAGTGCAGTGCTGGGGTTGGTGGGCGCGGTCCTGGGCGCCGGCTTGTTCGAAATGGAAGGACTGGAAGCACGCCGCGGCGACATTGCCGGCTGGAGCCTGCTGGTGTTCGGTCTGGGCTATACCGCATGGGGCGTTTGGCGCGCGTTGCGTCGCGGCCCTCACCGGCACGTCCACCTGCACGGGGACCAGACGGTACACGTGCATCCCCATGCCCACGCGTCTGCTGCCAGCCACGGCACCGTGGACGCCCACGGGCACGACCACCAGCCTGCTCCCGACGCCGGGATCGATCCGGTCAGTTGGAAGCAATTGACGCCGTGGGTGCTGTTCCTGGTGTTCGTTCTGGGGCCATGCGAACCCCTGATCCCGCTGTTTTTTGCCGACGCGGTCCGGGGCGACTGGGCCCATGCACTGGTCGTGTCCGCCGCCTACGCCGCCGCGACCCTGGTCGTCATGGCCGTCCTGGTTACGGTGTCGTGGTACGGGCTGCGCCGGCTGAACCTGGGACCGCTGGAACGGTTCAGTCACGCATTGGCGGGTGCGGTCGTGCTGTTGGCCGGTATCGCGATGGTGTTCCTGGGCCTTTAGGGGCTGCTCGAATCGTGCACTTCCGCTGTGGTGGTTACGGTCGCCCTGGCACTGGCCAGCACCGTCGATGACCCCGCCGCAGCCCCATCGTAAAGCCGGACGAATCGCTGCGGTTCCGGCGCATCGGCGTCCGCCAGGTTCCGGGCCCACCGGAACCCGATCGGCTGGTAACGCAGATCGGCGACCACAGTGAACGGCCCCGTTGCTTCGCCCAGAGCCACGCGGAAAACAACCCGATCGCCGCCCGCCTGGAAGTCCGGGTCGCCACAAGCGGCGCCAAAGACCTGGATGTCAGGTGTCGCCGTCGCCTGGTCGAACCCTTCGGGTAGCAACCGGTTGTCCTTCAGGTACTGCGTGGCGGACAGCAGGCCTGTGGTGACGCGACCATCGGGTGTCCCCAGGATCGGCTCATAGATCTGGACCTGGTCCGGTGCGTCGATCACCGTGTGGTGCGGCTCGAACGTGCCCGGGTCCGCGTCGTTGTCGTTTCCCTCGATGGACCCGTCGGCCCGCAAGCGCCCCGATTCGAAAACCAAGCCGCCCGTGGCATCCTCGACGCGCAGATGGATCCAGGCCCGCCGCGATGGATAGGCCGTCGGAAGCTTATGGCCTGCCAGGTTACGGATGCCGACTGCGACCTCCAGGCGACCGTCAACGATGCGCGGGGTATCCAGGCCCAGACGCGCCGACGCATCGTGCAGGTGAGTCAGCGTCCGCTCGGCAGTGGATTCTAGTTCCATAGGTTCGGCGTGCGTCCCCAGTTCGACGCGGTGCCGGTTCAGCAAGCGGGGTACGACGAAGTTGCCACCGCGGAATACGTGCTGCATCGCCCCTTCCCGGGGCTGTCCCCAAACGCCGGATACGGCGATGACATCGTCGATCGGTTTCAGGTGACACGACTGGCAACTGCGCGTATCCGCGTATCGACTGTGGCGCCATTCCAGGTAAGGCACCTGCTCGGCCAGTTCCCCGGCCGCGGTGCCATCGGGCGTCAGAGCGTGCGTGTAAAGCGTGTGGCACGTCGCGCACAGGGCCGATTCCCTTATGTGCGAGCCCTCGGTAGGCTCGAACCGGGCCGAGGACCGCATCAGGGTAGTGCGGCCCGCGTCGACCGCCCACGGGCCGAACGCCGCGCGACGTCCTTCTGGCGTTGTTTCGTCGATATGGAAGCGGCCCACGAACGTCTCGCGCTCGCCCAGGCCCCCCGGCAGGATCTGGTGGCAGACCGTGCATGACACGCCGTCGGCTGCCAAATCGTCGTGGTCGCCTTCCCCTTCCCCCGCCGGGAGGTGGGCGAACACGCCACCCTGCCTCCCTTCGAGCCGCTCCGTGACGTGTGCCATCGGCATGTGACAGGTAGCACATTCGTGCTCGATGGCCGCCTTGGCGCCGGGATGGTCCAGCACCTCGCGACGGACCGAGCCTTGCCAGTAGGGGTCTCGGGCCGCGTTGGCCATCATCGAGCCACGCCAGGCGGTGCCGATGGACACGTCCTCGCCCGACGGGCCGATTAGGCCGTTGTGGCACGCCATGCATTCCCTGGAATGGGCGAAGGCCGGCGACCGCGCCCCGGCGTCCAGTGGTATCGCCCCCATCGCCAAGAGGACGGCCAGGGCCAAGGGCGTTCCAGGCGGAAAAGACCACATCGCTCGTTCGATACCGCCCATGGCTACCATCCCTCCAGGAACCCGCCGTCGAACCATTCCCACAGCAGGTAGGCCCATACGCCGACGGCTCGGTTGTTGCCCGGCTCCAGCGGGATGCGGGTGGCCAGGCACAGTGCGATGTGCTGCCGGGTGCTCAGCGAGAACTGCAACTGGGGCGAAAGGTCCCAGCGCGCCTGCGCCCCTCTCTTGGCGTCGATCCAGCCCAGCACCTCGACCATCGGTGCCCAGGCCCGGCCGAACCGGCCTTGGATAAACGGGTAGCCGTACGCCAGTCGCCAGAACACCTCGGGCGTACCGTCCGCGATCAAGGGTACCTCGGCGCCACCCTGGAAATGGATGAATCCCACGGGGCCCAGCGGTTGGCCCAGCAGCAGCGCCGGTTCGAACACGAAGTGCCCGCCGCCCATCCCCAGGCGTTCCTTGCCGGTGGGTAAAATGACTTCGCCCAGCACGCTGACGATCGTCCCCGAGGATGGTACAGCCGCCAGGACCTGCTTGTACCCGAATGCCACGTCGCCCAGGCCCCCGCCCCAACCGCCTCCGTCGGATCGTGTCGCCGGTCGATCCACCAAGCCAAAAGGCACGACCGCCTCGAATTGGCCTCGCCGTCCCACGCGCTTCTCGAAGACCAGTTTCCCCTGAAATTCGTACGGTTCCTGGACCGCTGCTCCAATGGTTAGGACCGCCTCGTCTTCGACGAACGCCTTTTCCGTGAACATCGGTCGGGGTAGGTTCAGGTTCCCGCTGGGCCAGCCGCGCTCCCGACAGAACGTCCGGACGTGGGCGATTGCCAGATCGATTCGTTCGGACCCCAGAGCCTTTCCGTGCGCGGGCATCCGATGATCAAAGGCGCGGGTCGGTCCCCCGTCGTGTACGACGGCAAACCAGTCCGAATCCGGCTCGCGTGTGGCGAACGAGCAGTCAGAAAAGTCGGGCAGTGGGACGTCGAACCCGACGTGTGCCCGGGGCATGCCCGTGCCGTCAGGGCCGTGACACGATGCGCAGGCCGCTGCGTATACAC
>CAZHDQ010000112.1:0-7867 GCA_964531595.1 uncultured Anaeromyxobacteraceae bacterium | reverse complement strand
GAAGGAGGCACCGAGGTCGTCCAGTTGATCGCCGCGACCCCAGAGGCCGAGCGGGCGTTGGTGGCCGAGGCAGCGAGGATGCTGGCGGACCATAAGGCGCTGGTCACGTTCAACGGGCGGGCCTTTGACCACCCTTACCTGTGCGCTCGGGCGGCCTACTACGGTGCGCCGATCCTGTCCGACCCCATCCATTTCGATCTGCTGGGTTTTTCGCGGCGTGCTTGGCGTGGCCAGGTCCCAGATTGCCGGCTGGACACACTGGCACGGCACGTACTGGGCATGACGCGCGATTTCGACGTGCCCGGAAGCCTGGTGCCCTTGTTCTACCAGGACTATCTGCGCGATCCCGGCAGGCGATTGGGCCTGCTGGCCGCGATCGTCGTTCACAACCGTCATGACATGGAGCAGACGGTGCGCCTGTTCACGAAACTGTGCGCTAATTCCGCGAGCGGTGAGCGGACTGACGGTTGAGGGCCAGGGGCCGTGACTAGGTCGCATGTCGCTGGATCCTGGTACGCTTGCGGGATGCAGGGGAACTCGATGCCCGATTCCGAAGCCGAAACCACTGCCGTCCGAACCGTCGTCGAGGGTCTGCGCGCAGCGTTCGCCGACCGTGGGGCGGTTCGCGCGGTGTTCGAACTGCCCGCACGTACGATTCGGACGGCTGAACTTCCCACAGGCCTGGACCCCGCGGTCGCCCGCTATCTGGCGGATCTCGACATTTCGGAACCGTACATCCACCAGGCTCAGGCAGCATCCCTTGCATCGGCTGGTCGGGACGTGATCGTCACGACGGCGACCGCGTCGGGCAAAACGCTGGCGTTCACCCTGCCAATCCTGGACGTGATGGCGCGCGATCCCGATGCGACCGCCCTGTTCCTGTACCCGATGAAGGCACTGACGAACGACCAGTTGCAGGTGTTGAAGGCGGCCGAGCGGTCTACGGGCTTGGAAATCGTCCCGGCGGTTTACGACGGCGACACCCCGCGGGTGAAGCGTCCCCGCATCCGGCAATTGTCGCGGGCTATCCTGACGAATCCCTACGAGATCCACGAGACGCTGCCCTACCATCACCTGTGGAGGCGCGTGTTCGCAAACCTGCGCTATATCGTAGTCGACGAGGCGCATCGCTACACTGGCGTGTTCGGGTCCCATGTGGCCCAGGTTCTGCGGCGCCTGCTGCGGGTTGCCGATGCCTATGGCTCGCGGCCGCAGTTTCTGATGGCTTCGGCGTCCATAGCGAATCCGGGTGAACACGCGGCGCGGCTGACGTCGCGGGACTGTGCGGTCGTGGACGATGACGGTTCGCCTGCGGGTCAGCGTACCGTCGTGTTCTTCGACGCGGCCGCACCGGGGGCCGGATCGCCGCTCGTCCAGACGCGGGATGTACTCGCTCGGTTGGTACGTGCGGGGCTCAAGACGCTGTGCTTCACCCAGTCCCGTAAGGCCGCCGAGGTCGTGGCCAGCCTGTCGCTGGAGGGCGGCGATCCGCTGCCGGTCGCGCCGTATCGCGCGGGCTACCTGCCCCAGGAACGGCGCCGCCTGGAGCGTGCGCTGTTCGACGGTTCGCTGCGCGGAGTGGTTTCGACACCGGCGCTGGAACTGGGCATCGACGTCGGCGACCTGGACGCAGTCGTGGTGTCGGGCTACCCAGGTAGCATCAGCGCGTTCTGGCAGCAAATCGGCCGTGCCGGGCGGCGCGGCGGGGCGTCGTTGGCGGTGTTCGTCGGGTACGGTGCTATCCTGGATCAGTACGTCCTGCGGACACCTTCGCTGCTGATGGACCGCGGGTTCGAGCGTGCTACGGTCGACCTGGACAACGAACACATCCTGGCAGGCCACATGCTGTGTGCCGCCGCCGAGTTGCCGGTGGTTATCCCCGAGGGCAAGGAACCTGAACATGGCATCGCGGGCGGGCTTGTGGGGCAGGGGTTGCTGCGGGACACCGAACACGGCTATTTGTACGCTGGTCTGACGCGGCCCCAGGAAGCGGTGAAACTGGACCGCATTGGCGACATGCAGATCGCGTTGGTGGACGCCGACGACGGGTCGCTGTTGGAAATGCTGGACTTCGACCGCGCGCTGCGCGAGGTGTTCCCGGGCGCCGTGTACCTGCATGGCGCACGGACGTGGATGGTCGAGGTGCTGGACGTACAGGTCGGCGAGGCCCGGTTGCGCCGCCGCGATGTGGATTTCTACACCCAGGCCCTGACCGACAAGGTCGCCGACGTCACGGAAACGGCGGCCTCGCGAAGTCTGGGCGGCTGTCGCGCGTCGCTGGGCGGCATCCAGATGACCCACCAGGTCGTGAAGTACCTGATCAAGCGATTCGGACGGACCGTTGGCGGCGCGCCGTTGGACCTGCCTGAGCGCACCTTCACGACGCGCGCCCTGTGGCTGGACGTGCCGGCGGGCACGCGAAAGGGCGTGACCGACCTGCTGGGCGCCTTGCACGCGCTGGAGCACGCAATGGTCGGCATCGCCCCGCTGGCTCTGTCCTGCGACCCGTCGGATCTGGCGGGCTTCTCGATTCTGATGGCGCGTCATTCCGGAGCGCCCGCGTTGTTCGTGTATGACGGCTACGAGGGAGGAATCGGGCTGGCCGACCGGGCCTACGCCGACCTGCCGCGGCTGTTATCGATGACGCGTGACGTGCTTTCATCGTGCGCGTGCGATGCCGGGTGCCCGGCCTGCTGTCTGTCTGCGCGGTGCGGCAACGACAACCAACCTATGGACAAGACCGGCGCCGCCGTACTGGCCTCAGAACTGTGCGGGGCTGATGCGTTTTCTGGATGAGCAAGGCATTCGCCGCTCAAGTCTCACGAAATGCTGGAACTGACGCACCACGGATACCCCGCGTTCGCGCTGCTCAGTCTGGAAATCTGATGCCCCGAGTGCCTTGAAGAGGGCTGGACGCTCTACCCCGATCGCCCCTTCTCGCCTGAACCCGGGTTATTCATGGAGCGTCGTCGCGAGACCGTCGAGACGGCCCGGCTACAAGGCGCGGATGGCGGGCAGCAGGATCACGGTTGTTTTGTCTTCACAGGACTGCCGGTAGTAGACAGTACCGTCGGTGCGGAAGCCGGCTTTTTCCAGACCTTTGCTTAGGGCGGTCGCTCCGGCGATTTCCTCATCATCGGGAAGTGGGGGCGTCGCGAGCACCGTTACTGGTTCGATCCGTCGTGCCTTTAGGGGCGGCCGGATCTTGGCGTCGTCTGGGATCGGCACCGCGAAGTCGATCAAGAAGGCCCGCTCCCCGCCGACCGACGGGTCCCAGTCGTGGACGACCACCAAAGGACATGCAAGCGTAGCCACCTGCTGGCCTGCCAGTTCCGTTACGACCCCCGAGAGGTTGCGGTCCCATCCCTCGCCGATTGGCCCCTGGGCAGAAACGTACGCAATCCTGAAATCGCCCCATGAGAAGGGGCCGCGCTGATTCTTTGGTTCTCCCAGTGCCCCGGTCAGCACGCGGACCGCCTCGATCGCTTCTGGGGGTAGGTCCAGTTGAGGTTTCATCAGGTACTTCGGCTGCTTCACGGTCGGTTTTTCCCCGTCATCGAGCGTGACCGCGTCCGTTGCGACAGCGGGTTCGGTTGCGACAGGCGCTTCTGTTGTGGCGGGAGCTTCGGTCGCGGTGTCTGACGAAGCGGATACAACGGTGACCTGATCAGCCTGCCTCCTCAGAGTCTGGAATGCCACCGCCGCGACCGTAATGGCGATGGCGATCAGCACGGCGATGAACAGATAGGAGCGTTTCGTCATCATCGTTTCCTGTGGTTGTTCAACGTCAGTGCATGGACGTTCGTGTTAACGCGCGATTTAGACTCGCGATTGGCGCGACGGTGCGTGCCAGGGGCCGTGGCGATGGCACCCGCCACCGACGGCTCGGCCGGAAGCGTCGTTTTAACTGTCGGTGGGTCTGGCTGTCTGGGCGTGCACACGGCGCGGAGTATTGCACGGCGATCCTGGTTGCGGCAAGTGCTACGTGGCCAAGCCACGCGACGTATGTCAAGACTTCGGGATCTCACCGAAATGGAGGCACAGGTCGTTGCCTTCCCAGTAAAAATCGCGGACGCGGGTGGTTTCGGGATAACCGATGCGACGATAAAATGCCCGGGTCTGCTCGTACTCCGGTAGCCCTGATGTCTCGATCCGGACGATGCGGCCGCCCTCGGCCCGCATGGCGCGCTCCATCTCGCGCACCAGCATCGTGCCCAGGCCGCCGCGCTGCACATCGGGGTCCACCGCCATCCAGTACAGGTCGTAGGACCACTTCGTGAACGGCGTGAGACCCCACAGGATGTACCCCGAAACGCGACCGTAGCTACGCGTCACCGCGATGCGGTAAGTCGTATCGGGCAGCGGATGTACGGCTTCTTCGGCCAATTCCATCGCGATGCGGACCTCCTCGTCGCTGAACACGTTCGTCCGTCGCAAGATCGACTCGATAGCAGGCAAATCCCCAGGAAAGGCGACATCAATAGTGTGGTTCATGTGGTCTCCTGCGCGCGGTGAGCTCGGGCCAGCGCCAGGCGGGCCAAGTATGCCACCATATCCGCGTGCGAAATATCCTGGCGGGCGGCCTGGCGGGCGAAGCCGGCCCCAGCGGCCAGGTCTGAATTGGGGTTGACCTCGATGACGCGTGGGTACCCGTACGCGTCCATCCGCATGTCCACGCGGCCGTAGTCGCGTACCCCCAGCGTTCGGAACGCGTGCAGCGCGATTCGGACCACTCGGCGTTCCATGGCGGGCTCCAGCCGTGCTCGGATCGATTTCGATCCTGTGTACTCGGCGGAGTCCCCGTCCCACTTCGCACGGTACGTGACGATCTGCGGCATATCGTCCGGGAACCCAGTGAAGTCGATTTCGGCGGGCCACAACGCAGTCAGTTCGGTATCCCCGAAGACCGCGACGTTGACCTCCTTGCCAGGCAGATATTCCTGGACGATGACGTCCCCACCGAACGTTTCGCACAGGAATCGGATTCGCGTCGCCAGGGATGGCGCGTCGCCCACTACAGAACCCGCATCGATGCCGACCGAGCCGTCGGTCCGCCGTGGCTTGACGAAGGCTGGAAATGGGAATGGCAAGTCGGCCGTAGCCAACGTGCGCACTTCCCCTCGCGGCACCGGCACCCCGGCGCGGCGCAGCACCTGCATGCAAAGGCCCTTGTCCAGGCAGGTCCGCAGGACCATCGCGGTCGAACCGGTGAACGCGACACCGGCGCGTTCCAGTAGGGCTGCTACGGCGGACTCCCACCCCTCGCGCCCTTTCAGCGATTCGACCAGGTTGAACACCACGTCGGGGCGATCATCGACCAGCATGCGTCGGACATCTGCCAGGTGGTTAGCCAGGCGAAGGGTGGTGTTCAAGAAGCCTTTCTGTACCAGGGCCTGCCGTATCTCGCCTGCCACATCGATGACATCGCGGACGTCGGGGCGATCCCCGCCGGGTGCGTCCCGGTCATCGCTTCCCAGTACGACCAGTCGGACGTTACCTGGGTCCATGCCCGACGCCTTGTCCAAATAGGCTCGAATCGGCCCGCCCATGCGCGTCCTGCCTTTAGCAAGCGTTCCGAGGGCCAAGTATCAGCGGGCGGCCTGGGGTAGTCAAACCTGCCTGTGGCCCAGAATCCACCTATTGATCTGGCGGTGGCTGGCCATCATAAGCCGGCCGTTGACGTGCGTTCGGGCCGCCCGTATCTTTGCGGCTATGGCAGGTTCCGAAGACACCCTGTCCGGCAGGCTGGCGCGAGACGTAGCGGTTCGCCCGATGCGGGCGGCCCTGTTGCTGGCGGCGGCCTGCGCGGTCGCATTCGCGGGCTCCCTGGGCAACGGCTTTGTGCTGGACGACCACCAGATCATCGAATCCAATCCGATGGTTACGGACCCTGCCCGGATGGGGGAGGCGTTCTTTGTTCCCTACCAAGGTGACGACCGCAACGACCTGCTCTACCGGCCGTTGACGACGCTGAGCCTTGCGATCCAGTGGACGCTGCATGGCCCATCCGCCTGGGCGTTCCACCTGGTCAACCTGCTGTTGCACTTCGGCGCGACCGTCCTAGTGTGGTTCCTGGGTCGCGCACTTCTGCCCGGGCGTCCGCTGGCGGTGTTGATAGGCGCGCTGGTGTTTGCGGTCCACCCAATCCACACAGATGCCGTCAGTTCGATCGTCAACCGTTCAGAAATCCTTGCAGTCGGCTTTGCAATCGCCGCATTCCTTGCGTTCTTCCAGTGGTCGGTCGGCGGTCGTCGTGGGCATCTTGCGACCGCCGCAGCGTGCTTCTTGGGTGCGCTGCTGTCCAAGGAGAGCGGCGCGCCGGTCATCGGGTTTGTCCTGGTCTGGGGTCTCGTGGACACGCGTCGAACTCGTCCTGTGGGCAGTTTTCTGGGTGGATGGGCCATCGCATTCGTTTTGCCGTTGGCGCTGTATGTCGCCATGAGATTCGCTGCGCTGGACGGTGCGCTGGTGGCGTCGTCGAACCGCTACTTCCAGCACGTCGGGTCGTTCGAAACGGTCCTCACGATGCTCGGCGTAGGTGCGCGCTACCTGAAACTGCTGCTTATCCCATTTCCGCTGTCTGCGGATTACAGTTTCGCATCGATCCCGATCGCGACCGGTGTACTGGAACCATGGCCCCTGGCTGGCCTCGTCACGGTGCCGATCACAATCGTCGGCACGATTGCCTTGCTGCTGGTGTCTCGGCGCGGTCCCGGCCTGGCCGCTGCCGCGCTGGGCATGACGTGGTTTATCCTGTTCATGGCGCCTGCGACAAATCTGGTGCCGCTTTTGATCCCTATGGCCGAGCGAATAACTTACGGGGCGACCGTGGGTGTTTTTCTGGCGTTTGGGGTCGGGGCGGAGGCGCTGTGGGCCTGGGGCTCGGGCGGCAGGGGCAGCGATGGTGGGCGTCCCCGACCCGTGGCCTCCGTGGCGGTCCCCGCGTTTTTGGCACTGCTGTTGGCCCTGTTCGCTGGTGTGACAGTTGATCGGGATCGGGTTTGGCACGATGACCTGACCCTGGCGGCCGACACTGTGTCTAACTACCCACGCAACGCCTTGATGCTGGCCAACCTCGCCTCGGCGCTGGCGACGCGGGGTGATTTGGACGCGGGTATCGCTGCCATGCGGCGTGTGGTTGATGTCGGACCGGCCCGCTGGGATTTCCGGGTTGCACTGGCCGAGATGCTTCACGACGCCGGCCAGCACGAGGAAGAGGCCCAGGTACTGGTCGAAGGTCTGCGATGGCGCAGGGGCGATCCCGACGCCGCCGGGCGTGCCTGCCAGGCAATCATCGAGGTTCGGCCGGACATCGACCACGATCGCTGCGTGCAGGGGCTACTCAGCAACTGAAAGGGCTGCCCGGTCCTTTGGTACCCGTTTTCGGCCCCGGTACCTTCCTAGTTCCCGGCTCGAAGGAATAAACTCTGTTCCAGTGCCGTTATCGGCGCGGAAACGGGAGGGACGCATGGCGTTCTGGTCGACCCACAAGACCCGGGGTGCCAATTCGCGATTCGAGCGCGAGGCGATGCCCCACCTGGACGCTGCCTACCGGTTTGCGCTGTCCCTGACCCGTAACGCGGTCGAGGCCGACGACTTGGTACAAGAGACGTTCGTCAAGGCGCTGACGGCATTCGACAGTTTCGAGGAAGGCACCAACTGCAAGGCTTGGTTGTTTCGGATCATGCGCAACACCTTCATCAACTGCATTAGGGCGCGGCGTCACGAGGTGGTCGTCGAGGAGGTCCCCGCTGGAATCGGTGGGCTGTCAGGTTGGGCAGACGCGCCGGCGTTTCGCGACCCAGCGGCCGCTGTGCCGCTTTCCGCGACGCGCGATCACCTCGAAGCGGCGCTGGAGGCGTTGCCT
>CAZHDQ010000111.1:0-7949 GCA_964531595.1 uncultured Anaeromyxobacteraceae bacterium | reverse complement strand
CCGAGGCGGTGGGACTCGAACTGGCCCAGGCACTTCTGGACGAAGGCGGGCGGGCGATCCTCGACGCCCTGTTGGCATAGCCCGCCCGGAGGTACGATGTCCTTTCGACTGGACGGCCGTCGCGTACTTGTCACCCGCGAGGCGGACCGTGCCAGGACGGTCGCTGCGGCGATTGACGCGCGCGGCGGGACTTGTGTTTCGTTTCCCACCATCGCTACGTATCCGCCGGTGGATCCGGCACCGCTGCGTGCGGCCGCAGCCCGCCTGAGCGAGTATGACTGGGTGGCCTTGTCCTCTCGCACGGGCGTCGCGGCGCTTGTGGCGGCTGCGGAGGTGGCCGGTGCACCGCTGACCACTGGAGGGCGGCCTCGTTACGCCGCGGTGGGTGTCGGGACCGCCGGGGCGCTGCTGGAGGCGGGGATCCCTGGGGCGCTAGTACCCGAGCGCCAGGACGCTGACGGGATGCTGGTGTCGATGCTGGCGGCGGGTGCCGGCGAAGCCTGCGTTTTGATAGTCCGGGCCGAGGCGGGGCGCGACGTTTTGGCGGACGGGTTGCGAGCGGCCGGGGCGCGGGTGGACTTTGTGGTGGCTTACCGGACGGCGTCCGCGCAACCGTCTAGGGACGATTTGGCAGCGCTGGCTGCGGCCGGCCGATTGGATGCTGCGCTCTTCATGAGTCCGTCCAGTTTTCACGGCTGGGTGGGGCTCCTGGGGGATGCGGCGCTGACTCGGCTGGAAGGCGTGTTCGTCGTGGCCATCGGCGATGTCACGGCCCGGGCCATGCGGTCCGGGGGCCGGCCCGCCGATGCGGTCGCGCACGAACCTACCATTGAGGCAATGTTGGACCTTGTCGCATCGGGACTGGCGACGAGGGAATCGGGCCGGTGACGGCCGTTACGTCTGAATGGAAAGCAGCGCCTCGGCCAGGCGCAGGTCGGCGGCGTGGGTGATCTTCAGGTTCCCTGAGCCACAGGGCACCACAGTCGCCTCGATGCCCCGCCGCAGTACCAGTTGCACATCATCCGAAGCGTCGATACGGCCCTCGGCCAGAGCGCTGCGATGCGCCTCCCGGATCACGTCCAGGCGAAATCCCTGCGGCGTCTGCGCGTGGAAGAGACCCTCACGGGGCGCGGTGTCGACTGCGGATCCGTTTCGCACCACCAGCAACGTGTCGGTAACGGGCGATGCCGCGACCGCCGCCCCGGTGGCTGGGATGGCGCGGATCACGGCGCTGATCAGCGCGGGTGTGACCAGCGGGCGAACCGCGTCGTGGATCAGCAGGGTGTCGTGCGCGCCCCGGAATGCGACCCGCTCGATGCCCGCCATCGAGGAAGACTGCCGTGTGCCGCCTCCAGGAATCACGTCCAAGACGCCCGGGACCCCGTGCTCCTCGATCAGGATCCGGGTGCGGTCGACCCCGTCTGGCGGTGCCACAACTATCATTCCATCGATTTCGGGCACGCCCAAGAACGCTCGAAGCGTCCGGATCAGCACTGGCACGCCGCCCAAATCCGCGAATTGCTTGGGACTTGTAGTGTTTGCTCGTGCCCCTCTTCCTGCCGCCAGGATGACCGCCGCCGTCTTCATCAGTATTCCCCCAACACGTTGCCTCATTGTCGCTGAAACCGGCGCCCGACGCATCCCCTGTCCTGCCCGATTTCCGACCGGACTTCCCCTTGATGTATGATGTCCCCGGCACGATGGCGGAGAGTGCATGGCGGCCAAGTATATCGCGATGCTGGCGTTTACGGCGGCGTTCGCAGTCTATGGGTGCGAGGGGCAGGCGACCTCGTCCGACGAGAACACGCTTCCGCCGGACGCTATCGCCGACCTGAACGCGTGGGATCCAGGCCCCTGGGACCCAGGCTTCGATCCGGGCGTCGATCCAGGGTCCGACCCGGCGGCGATAGACCCGGGTATCACAGACGGGACGGAACACGAACCGGGCGTCGACGTCGGCGTGGATCCAGGGAAGGACCCGGGGACGGACCTTGGAACGGACCCGGGCAACGGAGGCGGGCAGGTCGCCATCAGCCCTGGGTTGGTTGACTTCGGCTTTGTCCGCCTGGGCGAATCGGCGGAGGCGACCGTTCGCGTGCAAAACAAGGGCGACGCCACTTTGGTGTTGTCGCGATTACAGGTTCTCGGCACGAAGCGGGTCACGGTGGACTTGGAACCGGAGGGGGTTGTCACTGACGACGGGATCGAATACGTCCCGGCAGCACCGATCGAGATTGCCCCAGGCGCTTCCTTCGTGATGATTTTGACGTTTTCGCCAAACCAGGATGTGGCGATTGACGGCGAGTTCCGGGTGTGGTCCAGCGATCCCGCGCAGCCAGACGGCTCCGGGATCTTCTTGATTTTCAATCGTAAACGTGTTTGTGCCCGGGTGATTCCCTCTGATGTGGCCTACGGGATCGTGACGGTCGACGCCGTCATTGACATTCCTGTCCAACTGGAGTCCTGCGGACTGCTGGACTTAGAGGTGTCCTCGATCACGCTGGATACCGCCGGATCTGCCGGCGGGCTTTCTCTGAATTTTGACGGTTTCCTGGACGGGGTGGCCCCTTCGCCGACCGTGCCTGCGATGCTTCTGTCAGGTAAACGCGCGACCTTCCGGTTGGTGTACGCACCGCAGGAACCAAGCCCGACCAGCGGCGATGGTAAGCCGGTGCCCCTGGTGGCGCAGGTTGCGATCGTGTCGAACGCCTTCTCTGGGGGCTTGTACCTGCCTGTGTCCGGGGCGGCGGTCTCGACCCCCTGTGCTGTACCGGTGATTGACGTGATCGAGGACGGGGACCTGTTTGTCGGGGACCTGGTCCACCTGTCCGGCAGTCGGTCGATGTCGCCGTTTTCCGCGGTCGATTCGTGGTCCTGGTCGGTCGAGGGGCCCGCTGGGGCGCCGGTGGCCCTCCTTCCATACGCGGCTTTGCCGGACGTCGTGTTGCCACTGGGGGCGCCCGGGGAATACACCGTGTCGTTGCAGGTCGACGACGCGGATGGAAATCCATCTTGTTCCACGGCGTCTGTCACCTTCCGTGCGATTCCGGCCTTACGAGCGCTGGTCGCGCTGTCGTGGCGCCCGGCATCCGGTGTCGCGGTGCAGCCGTTCAATGGTCCGGACGTCGACATCCATGTCTTGCACCCGAATGCAGCCGGCCCCGATCGGGACAATGATGGTAAGCCGGACGGCTGGTATGACGCCCCTTGGGACTGCTACTGGGCCAACCCGCTGCCCGACAAGGCCGACTGGGGGGCGTCGGACCCGAATGTCGACGATCGGGTCGAACTGGTCGAGACCTCCGATGACGGCTTGGCCAGCGAGATTATCCGCATCGGGATGGCCTGCCCGGTGGCTAAAACCTACCGGATTGGCGCGCACGTGTTCGACGATGGTGGCCTGGGGCCCGTGGACGCAACATTGCATATTTGGGATGGTCGAGGCGGCGGCATGTCAACGGTCCAGCGGTTGTCTGAACTGGATTTATGGGAGGCCGCCACCCTGGCGTGTCCGGCGGGCACGATCGTGAAGCCAGATAGCCCCGTGGTCAAGCGGGGCTACGACGTGAATCGTGGGGGTGGCGCACTTTGAAATCCCCGACTTTTCCTTCCGCGCCCCTGTCGTCGGAGGCCTCGGAGCACGAGGCTAGGATTCTATGGGTCGTCGGACTCGGCGCATTCCTGTCTGCGGTTACAACTAGTATCGTCGGCGTAATCCTGCCCCGCATCGGCGCGTGGTCTGGACTTGGTGTCGTCCAGATCCAGTGGACCATGCTTCTGCCATTGATCGTCATCTCGGTCGGCCTGTTGCCGATCGGAAGGGCCGGCGACCTGCTCGGGCATCGGCGGGTTTACTTGGCGGGCCTCGTGCTGGTGGGCTTGGCCGGCCTCGCTTGTGCCGCAGCCCCGTCCTTCGGATTGCTACTCGTGGCGCGCGGTGTCCAAGGGATTGGGTCGGCCGCGCTCATGGCCACGTCCCCGGCGTTGGTTTCGATGCTGGCGCGGCCCGGTCGCCGCGGTCGAGCCCTGGGTATCGTGTCTACGGCAACGTACCTGGGGTTGACGGCCGGTCCACCCCTGGGCGGGTTCCTGGAGCACCTGGGCGGCTGGCGCATGGTGTTTTGGGCCCAGGTGCCATTGTCCTTCGTGCTGCTGGCGGTCACGTTACCCTGGCTTCCCGATGTGGGGGGGCGCCGATCTGGTCGCCACGTGGACTGGCCGGGCGTGGCGCTTCTGGGCGTTGGGCTGACGTCCCTGCTGCTGGCGTTCGGATGGCGCAACGGCGGTGGGGTGGCCGCGGGATGGATACTGGGGCTCGTCGGGGGCGTGGGCATGACCGCGTTTTTCGCCTGGCAGTGGCGTGCGAGCGCGCCGCTGCTGGACCTTCGGCTCTTCACAAACAGCACGTTCGCTTCGGCCACGGTCGGGGCCCTGTTGAACTACTTGGCCATCTTCCACGCCACTTTCCTGATGCCGTTCTACCTGGAAGATCTGCTGGGGATGGTGCCCGGCCGCGCTGGCCTCTTTCTGATAGCGATGCCGATGCTGATGGCGGTGACTGCGACGCCCAGTGGCCACCTGTCCGACCGGTGGGGAAGTCGGTGGTTGTCATCGGCGGGGCTGGCCATTTCCGCAGTGGCCTTGCTGAGCCTGGGCCTCCTGCCCTCAACGGCACCGATCCCGCTTTTGGTTGGCCTGCTTTGCCTGCTGGGCGTCGGGGCCGGCGTGTTCGTGTCGCCCAATACTAACGCGTTGATGTCCTCGGCGCCGGCTGATCGCCAAGGCACGGCGGCTGGAGTGATGGCGCTGGCCCGCAACCTGGGAATGTTGGGTGGGACCTCGATTTCCGCTGCGTTGTACGCCTCGGGCCAGGCCTCGGGGCGGGTCGCAGGGCTGGATGATGTCGCCGCGGGTATGGGAGGTATGCACCTGGCGTTTCGGGTCGGGGCCGCGCTGGCCCTGGCCGGGGCCCTGGTAGTCTTAGTCCGGCCCCGGCGAGGTTGATCCCTGGCGCCCTCGTCGGGGCGGTGCAGGGGCCCGGATACACGCAGCATCGCCGGTGTGCTACATTTCAGCCGGTCAGCCGGTCAGCCGGTCAGTCGGTCAGCCGGTCAGTCCGTCAGTCGGTCAGTCGGTCAGCCGGTCAGTCCGTCAGTCGGTCAGTCGGTCAGCCGGTTGAAGCGAGGGAGCCTTGAACGCCGACCCCAAACCGCCGCTTGCCGTGCGCCGCGCTACCGTGGTGCGCATGTTGGGCCCTGCTTTGGCCGAAGTTGCTGCATTTGCGAAGACACTGTCGCGAACGCCCGGCGATGTCCTGTCCTGGGACGTGCCGCCCGAGGTTCACGTCAAGTGCCCGACCGTGGACCAGGTCAAGGCGATGGTCGCGCGCTATGGCAACGCTGTGTATTCGTTGACCGGCCAAGGGCTGGAAGCCACGGTGGTAGGCCTTATGACGGCCGCCGGCCTGACGGTCGCGACGGCCGAGTCCTGCACCGGAGGCCTGGTGGCCCAGATGCTAACGTCGGTTCCTGGGGCGTCGGCGTGCTTTCTGGGCGGGTTCGTGACTTATTCGAACGCGCTCAAGGTCGAATTACTGGGTGTACCGGCCGCGGTTATTGACGCAGACGGTGCGGTATCGGAAGCAGTCGTCCGGGCGATGGCTTCCGGTGCGCGCCGGGCGACAGGGGCTGACCTGGCCGTCGCGGTTTCAGGGGTTGCAGGACCGGCGGGCGGGACCGCCGACAAGCCGGTCGGGACGGTGTGGATCGGTTGGGACGGTTCGTCGGTTGCGGGCGCACACGCGTTTCGCTTCGATGGGGACCGCGACCAGGTTCGGCGTTGTGCGGCGGTCCACGCGTTGGACGTGCTGCGGCGCCGGTGTCTTTCGATGGACGCCCGCTAGGCCGGGAAAAGGGGTTACGATGATCGAGGAACGGGTCTTCGCGGTGATGATCGAGCCGCCGCTTTCCGTGGTAAACGGCCTGCTGGAGGCGACGCGGCGATTCTTCGGGACGCCGGGTACACGTGACCTTCAATCACGGTTGGTGCCGCCCGAGCGTTTCGAGATCCCGTTGATCGTCTGCTCGGTGGACGCCGAACGGTCGCCAGACGTCGTGGCGATGGCGCTTCGAGCGGCGGTCCAGGATGTCGGGGAATTCGCGGTGGAGCTTGAGCCACTGGCGTTGGTCGAAGGGGCCGATGGGCTGATCGCGTCGGCCCTTCGGACCAGGGACGACGAAGTGGCGCGGGTCGTGGATTCGCTGAGGGCTGCGTTCGACCGAGTGGGGCTGGAGGGAGCGCAAACCCCGGTGCCTTTCCTGCCGGTCGCGGTCGTCGAGGGTGCGGCCGCGATCGAGGCGTGCGCCGCCGTTGCGGTCGAGGCGCGGGACGTGCCGCTGGCGGGTTGGCTGGTGGCTGGTCTGTGTGCCGCCGAGGGCGTTCCGGGTCCGGCGCCTGGCACCTGGTTGTTGACGCGCACACGGATCCAGATGCTCAGGCGCCCCGGGGCCCGATAGGGCCTAATCTGCGGATTCTGGACGCGCTCGCCGGTTGCCGTTGTCCCACCCCTCTGCTAGATTCGCTGCGTCTTTGGAGGTGTCGGATGGCAAAGGAAACGAAGCAAACCGCAGCGGCTCTGGCCGACGATCGCGAGCGCAATATCTCGGTCGCGGTTCAGACCATCGAGCGGCAGTTTGGCAAGGGCAGCATCATGCGCCTGAAAGAAGGCGAACAGATCTATTCCGGCATTGCCGTGATCCCGACCGGGTCGTTGACGCTGGATACTGCACTGGGTATCGGCGGCTATCCCAAGGGGCGCGTCGTCGAAATCTACGGTCAGGAATCGTCGGGTAAAACTACGCTGGCGCTGCTGGCGATCGCCCAGGCCCAGAAGGCGGGTGGGTTGGCGGTGTTCATTGATGCGGAGCACGCCCTGGACGTGACGTACGCCCGCAAGTTGGGCGTGTCGGTCGAGGACCTGCTGCTGGCCCAGCCGGACACCGGCGAGCAGGCCCTCGAGATCGCCGAGACGCTGGTTCGGACGAACGCGGTCGACATCGTCGTGATCGACTCGGTCGCGGCGCTGGTCCCGAAGGCTGAACTGGAAGGCGAAATGGGTGACAGCCACGTCGGCCTCCAGGCGCGACTGATGTCTCAGGCGCTGCGCAAACTGGCCGGCGTTCTGTCAAAGTCCCGGACCTGTCTGGTCTTCATCAACCAGATCCGTATGAAGATCGGTGTGATGTACGGCAATCCGGAAACGACTACCGGCGGCAACGCGCTGAAGTTCTATGCCAGCGTTCGGCTGGAAGTGCGGCGCGGGCAGGCTATCAAGGATGCCGATGGGACCATCGGTGGGGTGCGCACCCGAGTCAAGGTTGTCAAAAACAAGATGGCGCCGCCGTTCCGCGAGGCGGAATTCGATTTGGTGTATGGCGCGGGGGTGAATCGCCTGGGCGAACTGGTCGATCTGGCCTCGCAGTCAGGTGTTCTGGAAAAGAGCGGGTCTTGGTTCAGTTTCCGTAGCGATCGCTTGGGTCAGGGCCGCGAGCAGGCGATGGCGTCCCTTCAGGAACGCCCCGAAATGCTGGCCGAGGTCGAAAACGCGGTGCTCGAGAAGTTCGGGATTGCCGCGCGGGCCGTGAAGGTGAAGGCGGATGCCTGATCTGCCTTCCGAGGAACCGGAAGACGTGACGCCGGAACCCCTCGTCCGCCAAAATGGCGATTTTAAGCCGGCCCTTGAGGGCGCGGGGAAACTCGCCGGTGACGGCCTCGATTTGGCACAAGAGGACGGACTGCTGCGCCCGCCGATCGGCGGGGGCCTGACGCCGATGGCTCGGGATCCGGTCCTGGTCGAGCCCGTCACCCAGCGGGCAGCCAGGGGTGAGTATTGGTTGGATCTGGAACAATTGCTTCGCATGTCGATCCCGAACGGTGTGTCCGACATACAC
>CAZHDQ010000110.1:0-7960 GCA_964531595.1 uncultured Anaeromyxobacteraceae bacterium | reverse complement strand
CTGCTTCGCGCCTGGTACGAAATCGTCGACCACTTCAAGGCCGGTAGCGGCGCAGGCGAAGTCCATTCTGAATCTGGGCTGGCGCTACGGTTCGTTCGCGACTACATGTCCAATGACGTCACCGAAGTGCTTGTCGAAGACGACCGTTCGTTCGCCGAACTAGCCCGCTTCGTCGATGACCGAATGCCCCAGCGCAAGGGTTTGGTGAAACGCTATTCGGGCGATCTGCCCCTCTTCCTCCGTTATGGCGTCGAGCGCCAGTTAGACGCTCTCCTGGAAAGCCGCGTTATCCTGCCTTCCGGCGGAAGCATCGTGATTGGCCAGACCGAAGCTCTGGTAGCCATCGACGTCAACTCGGGCCGCCAAAAGCAGCGTGACGTCGAGGACACGGCCTTCAAGGTCAACCTGGAGGCGGCTCGTGAGATCGCCCGCCAGTGCGTGCTTCGCGACCTTGGCGGCATCATCGTCGTCGACTTCATCGACATGGAGAACGAGGGGCACCGGCGTTCGGTCGAGGATGCGCTGAAGACGGCGTTCGCCATCGATAAGGCGCGCCTGACCTTCACGAAAATCCAGGAATTCGGACTGTTGAGCTTCTCTCGCCAGCGGATCCGCCAGGCGGTCGATTCAGGCGTCAACCTGCCCTGCCCCGCATGTTCAGGCAGCGGCCGCGTCCGGTCCCCTGCACTGCTGGCAATGTCGGCGCTGCGCAAGATCCGGGAACGATTGGCGACCCAAGGGCAGCGCGCGGCTTACGTCGAGGTCACTGTGCCCTTGGAGGTGTCCAACTTCTTGAACAACCGCAAGCGGGAGGCCCTGGTCGCACTTGAGAAGCGCTACGACGTCATGGTCGACGTCCTCGGCGACGCCGATTCCATGCCAGACGACTTCCATGTCACAGTCCTAGGTGAGGTTCCAGCCGAGCGTACGTCGCTTCGACCGGCGGCCGAAACAGTGGCGCCAGCCCGAACCGCACCGCCGCCCGTCCGATCGCACCGCGCCCCGGCACCAGTCGCATCGGCCGCTTTGCCACCACCCGAACCGACGCCCCTGGCGACACCAGAACGGCGTCATCAGTCTCCCGGGCGCGAGCGTTCGTTCTTCCGCGGCTTGATCACCCGGTTCCTGGGCCTGGATGAACTGGAGGAGGTCCCTGTTGGTTCCTCTGGCACGCTGCCTGCGCCGGTCCTCCCGCCCCCGCTCACGCTGGCCCCCGAGCCGGCCACGAGGACCGCACCGGCGCCCAGGGCTTCGAGCCAAGCACGGGGCGACGCCAGGCGCCGGCCGCAGGATTCAGGGCGAGCAGAGGATAGTACCCGCCAGCGCAACGAAGGCCGATCTCGTCCCCCGGCTGCGATCGACAAGCCCGCGCCGACTCCCCGGCCCCCGGCTGCGATCGACAAGCCCGCGCCGGCTCCCCGGCCACCGCGCGAGCCCAAGGTGCAGGATGCCCAGGAGACGCCGCCCTTGGCGTCGGGTTCATCATCGGGCAGTGGACGGCCGCCCGCCCAGGATTCCCAGGCACCCGCGGCCCAGGGCGAATCCATGTCAAAGAGCGCGAAGCGCCGGCAACGTCGACGCCGCAGCCTGTCGCAGGATGTCGCGGCACGCGCCCAGGCAGCGACCGGGCCCGACGCACCGCCCGATTCCGCTACCAATGGCTCGCCGGCCGTGCAGGCCAGTCCTGCGACTCAAGCAGTGGTGCCCGTAAAGCCCGAAATCAAGCCGGCTCCGACGCCGACTCCACCGGCCGGTCAGGACGGCACTAAGGCCCCAACGGCCGACGCACCCAAGAAACGAACCCGGTCCCGTTCCCGCAAACCAGCGACCAAGGCGACCGCCCCGGCCGTGACAACGACCGACAGCACAAGCGTGTCTGGAACGGATATCCCGGCTCCTCCGATTCCACCGCCCGCACCGAAGCCGGCATCGGAACCGGCACCGAAGCCGGCATCGGAACCGACGCCACGGCCGACACCGAAGCCCGCACCAGCGAAGGGGCCTTCGTCAACGCCACCTGCGGCTGCCCCAGCCGGCGATAAAGCCCCCAAGGCGCCTGCGACCGAGGCCAAGCCGCAGGCCCCAAAGAAGCCCCGCGCCCCACGTCCTCGGAAGGCCGCGGCGACGCCCGCCCCCGAAAAGACTGACGCCAAGTCGTGATAACGTTTTCCGTTCGACTGGAGGTGAATTCCGATGTTGGACATCCGGATGGTGCTCGATAACCTGGAGGCCGTAGCCGACCGTCTGGCGTCGCGCGGCGGCACGATTGACCTGGAACCGCTGCGAAGGCTTGCCATGGAGCGCAGGAACCTGGTCACATCGCGCGACACCCTGCGCGCCGATCAAAAGCGACTGAGCGACGGCTTCCGTCAGCCCGGCGTAACCCCCGAGGACCGCGAACGTATCCGTACCGAAAGCAAATCCATGGGGGCCGATATCGCCCGGGTCGAAGCGGACTTGGCGCAAGTCGAGGCAGCGCTCGGCGAATTCTTGCTGAACACCCCGAACCTGCCACACCCATCAACACCGGTCGGCACATCGGAAAAGGACAACGTGGTCGTCCGCTCCTGGGGCACGCCGCGCACATTCCCGTTTGCGGCGAAGGAGCACTGGGAACTCGGCGAGGCCCTCGGCATCCTGGATTTCGAAGCCGCGCGCAAGATATCAGGGGCCCGATTCGTCGTCTATCGAGGTGCCGGCGCACGACTGGAGCGCGCCCTGGCATCGTTCATGCTCGACATACACGTAGCCGAACATGGTTGCACCGAAATCCTGCCGCCGTTCCTGGTCAACGAGGCCTGCATGGTCGGAACTGGCCAGTTGCCCAAGTTCCGTGAAGAGGCGTACGTCGCGACAGACGACATGTACCTGATCCCGACGGCCGAGGTGCCGGTCACCAACCTGCACCGCGACCAGATCCTCGACGCATCCCAATTGCCCATCCGCTACGCGGCCTATTCCGCCTGTTTCCGCCGCGAGGCCGGTTCCTACGGCAGGGACGTGAAAGGCATAACCCGCGTACACCAGTTCCAGAAGGTCGAACTGGTCAAGTTCACTACACCCGAGTCGTCTGGCGAGGAGCACGAATCCCTGGTCGCCAACGCTGAAAAGATCCTTCAACGCCTGGACTTGCCTTATCGCGTCGTCGAGTTGTGTACCGGCGACCTTGGCTTCTCGGCTGCCAAGTGCTACGACCTAGAAGTACACCTTCCAGGTCAAGACGCGTTCCGCGAAGTTTCCTCTTGCAGCAACTTCGATGACTTCCAGGCAAGACGCGCCAACATCCGCTACCGGCCGGCACCCGGGGAGAAGCCGCGCTTTGTCCACACCCTGAACGGTTCCGCGCTGGCCGTCGGTCGCACCATCATTGCTATCCTCGAAAACGGCCAACAGGAAGACGGCTCGGTGACCATCCCCGTGGCGTTGCGCCCCTATATGGGTGGCCTGGAAGTCATCCGGCCGGGCTAAACTCCGTCCACAAATTCAGGTCCTGTTACGCTGCCATTTCGCTTGCGCAGCCATTTGGCCTGTGCTACTGTCCGCCCCGCGTTGACCGGGCGAGTAGCTCAGCTGGATAGAGCGTTGGTCTCCGGAACCAAAGGCCGTGGGTTCGAATCCCGCCTCGCCCACCGGTAACTAATGGCCCCGTGCAACGGGCGCCGAAACCGACTTCTCGGTCGCCGCACCAGCGAGAGGATCTGCAAACTATGCTGAACAACATCACGATCGTTGGGACCCAATGGGGTGACGAGGGTAAGGGCAAGATCACCGACCTGCTGGCCCGAAGGGCCGACGCCGTAGTTCGCTACCAGGGCGGGGCAAATGCGGGTCACACCGTCGTTGTCGCCAGCCGGAAAGTCGTCTTGCATCAGATCCCATCTGGCATCCTAAACCCAGGCTCCCTGTGCGTTATTGGACCTGCGGTTGTCGCGGACCCTGACACGCTGCTTGAAGAAGCGGACTCGCTGCGGGCGCATGACATCGAAGTGACCCCCGATCGTCTGGCGATCAGCCGTTCCACCCAGGTCGTGCTGCCCTTCCACAAGCAACTCGATGCCCTTCGTGAGGTGGCCCGCGGCAGCGCAAAGATCGGCACCACGGGGCGCGGCATCGGTCCTACCTATGAGGATCTGTTCGCGCGAACCGGGGTCCGGATGGTGGACCTTTGCGATCCGGATCGGCTGGTGAACGCGCTGCGACGCGTACTGCCCGAACGAAACCTGCTGATCGAACATATGGGCGGCGAGCCGTTTCAGGCCGAGCAGTTGACCGAAACGATGGTCGAGCAGGGCCGCCGCCTTGCGCCGTTCCTCCGGGATGTCGGAGAAACCATTCACAACATGCTGGCGGCGGGTCGACGCGTCCTGTTCGAATCCGCCCAGGGGACACTGCTCGACGTGCTGCACGGCACCTACCCCTTCGTGACATCATCACTGACCACCGCGCCCGCAGTATTCCCGTTGTTGGGAATCGGAATACCTCCCGAGCGGCGAGTTCTGGGCGTCGTCAAAGCGTACACCACACGCGTCGGAGCCGGCCCCTTCCCTACCGAGGACCCTGGCCCAATCGGGCAGCGACTTCGTGATGTTGGCGGGGAATACGGGGCCACGACCGGTCGCCCTCGGCGGTGCGGTTTCTTGGATCTACCAGCACTCCGCTTCGCGGTCCGCGTCAACGGCATTACTGGCTTAGCCGTAACCAAGCTGGATGTGCTTTCAGGATTCGACGAAATGCCGGTCTGCATTGGGTATCGGCAGGGCGCTGATATCCTGACGCGAATTCACCCCGAGCAGTTCGACGATCCCGCGTTGACACCCGTTTACGAGAATTGGCCGGGCTGGAAGGAAGACATTTCCAGCGTTCGGGCGCATGCCGATCTGCCGGTTGGCGCTCGCGAGTATCTGGACCGGCTTCAGTCCGCACTTGGCGTGCCCGTCGTCCTGATCTCGACCGGGCCCGACCGAGATGCCACGATCTTTGTCCGCGATCCCTGGGCGTAAGCCCCCCCCACCCCCAGAACCCACCGTTTTAGCCGGGATTCACCTGCGTGACCCGGGGGCTATCGCTGCGTCACCTTCACCGCTTCGTGCTCGACTTAGCCGAGCTTTGCCTGCGCGCAAATCGGCTTGTTTCCTTGCGCTGGTCCACGTGTCTGCTAGACTCTTGCCCGACATCGCCTACCGGGAGCGATCGATTGCCAGACCCTCGCAGATCAGCCTGGAACACTGTGGAACCGGCGGTATCCCACGTTGTCTCCACCTTCCACCTGTTGGTGGTCGCCGAGCCGGAGTCGGCGTTGCGGATATCCGGCATTCTTGCCCCTTTCGGGTACCGCCTGCACGTCGTGGAGGACACCAGCCAGGCAATGCAGTCCGTCGCCGAGAATCCGCCTGAAGTCGTCATCATCTCAGGCAACTTACAGGGGCGCGAGGGCTTCTCGCTGCTCCGCACGCTCCGCACATCCCGTGGCACCGAAGAACTGCCGGTCATGTTCTTGGCAAGTGGTGGCCAAGACCAGGAGCTTCGCGCCTACCAGTTGGGCGCCGAGGACGTATGTACCCCCCAGACCTCCGATATTGCTTTGCGGGCGCGCCTGCGCGTGCTGCTCCGGATGGCCGCATATCGCCGCCGCCTGGGCAACGAAAAGCGGCGTCTCGAATTACGGGTTGCCGACCGCACGCGCGAACTATTCGAGATCACCATCGCCACGGTGGCCGCACTGGAAAAGGCGACCGAATTGTCTGACCAAGAAACCGGTCAACACATGATTCGGGTTGCCGGTTACTCCGCATGCTTGGCCGAGCACATGAACATCGGGTCCGATTTGGTCGAGAAAATCCGCCTGTACGCGCCGCTCCACGACGTTGGAAAGGTCGGGGTGCGGCACGAAATCCTTAAGAAGGAAGGCGTCTTGACGAAAGAGGAATTCGAGGAGATGAAACTGCACACCCTGTTCGGCCATGAACTGCTTACCGCAGCCCGTGCCGATCAGGTCGCCAGGAACATCGCCCTGTCCCACCATGAACGCGTGGACGGCAGCGGTTATCCCTATGGCCTGGCCGGGGACCGTATCCCTATCGAGGCCCGCATCGTCGCAGCGGCGGATGTGTTTGACGCAATGACCACTCGCCGCTGTTACAAGGATGCGATGCCGCCGAACGACGCCCTGCGGACGATCACGTTTGACCTGGCCGGGAGTTTCGATTCCGCCGTATGCCAAGCGCTCATCGCCCGTTATGGGGACATTCTGGACATTATGCAAAGCTACTCTTGATGCGTGGTAGAATTTTCAAATGAACGCACCGACTCCCCAAGCGCCGGCAGGATGGACCCCCGATTTCGACGCGATGGTCATGGCCCTACCCGCCTCCAATGACGCTTGGAAGACCCGGCGCGCGGAAGTCCTCGAGGTCCTGGCCGCCTTTACGCCTGATAGCGATCCCTTGGCCGCAGCGCTGGACAGATGTCTGATGGTCCTGCGCGCGCGAGCCGTGGCTGTTGGCTCCGATCCGTCCGACCGTGCGGCCCTTGGCCCGCTGGCACAACCACCCCTGCATGCCCCGGAGCCAGCCACGAATCAGGTGCCCGCGCCCGAAACTGCTGCCACGCCTCCCGCCAAACAGAAGCGCGCGGCGACGCAGGATTGGCGTCCAACGGAACGGGCGCTTTACGATGATCTGCTGGCACTGTTTGAACTGGGCGATTCCTTTGGTGCGATGACATCACTGGAGCGGCTTTGGATGCTGAACCCGGATGCATCCGAATTGAAGGCGTTCCTAGCCAAGAACAAGGATCTACTGATCCGCCTCTACCGGGACGCTCTTGGGACACTTGACCGAGTTCCGGTGCCGCGGAAGGACCGTGCACCCGTACGTATTCCGGCCGGCCGCCCTTCGCTGATGATGGACATCCTGCGACTTTGCGACGGACACCGATCTCTTCGCGAAATCGCCCGCAAGTCCGGCATCGGCGAACTGGCCACGCTCCTCACTGTGTCCCATCTGGCGCGGTCCGGCTTCGTCGAACTGGCCTGATCCGGTGCCGACGCTTCCATCCAGATTGTGTTGTATTGGGACTAACGCCGGTTGCCTCTGCCTATGCCGCGGAACTGGAGGATCCCGATTTCGACCAGCAGGAACACCACGCGGTGGACCAACGCGCCGGACTCGGGCGTCTGGGGCATGGCCGCCAACATCGAATTGAGAGACGGGTACGAATCCAAAAGGTTCACGATCCGTGCTTCCTTCGGCAGCAAACGAAGTTCCTGGAGGCCAACTTTCGCCCCTTCGACCCGAACCAGCCGTCGATCCATGTGTTCAGCCTGCCAGGCCTTGATCAGGTCGACTGGGTATATGTTCCGCACTGCGTCGATAACCGCCCCCACCGGGTCGAGGTCCAGTAAAACGGCACGCTTCGGTAACGTCGCGTTTTCGAAGAAGCCGAACCACCCGGCTTCCCACTCGAAAAGGTCCAAAAAGCGCTGACGAAACTGGGTTTGTAATGTTTCAGCCAACTGGTGCGGCGCCACGGCTCCAGTGGACACCAGCGCATCCCCCAACCGACCTGCATTGCCATTCGACCTGCCGGCCGCGACATCGACGGCCGCCCGAGCCGCCAAGCCTTGCTTTATCAGGAACTCGCCCAGTAGTTCCGATCGCAGGTTCGAGTAGATGAACCTGGGCCGACCGTTCCGGAAGAAAATTTCCTTCTGATTCACCCCTTGCTTCAAGGTCAGCAGGCCGGTCAGCCGTTTTTCCAAACTGATGTTCACAAGAAGCCTGACCATGTCTCGTCGGCTGACTGCCCCCTCGAACAGCAGCACGCGACGTCCAACGTCCGTTTCTGAATCCTGGATAAAGTTATGCAATCCGACAACTTCACCAACCCGGACCCATTCGCCCCCGTTGACCGATCAGCGTTCATCCTCGAGGACAGCCCTGCTTTGCAACAGGCTGACCAT
>CAZHDQ010000109.1:0-7965 GCA_964531595.1 uncultured Anaeromyxobacteraceae bacterium | reverse complement strand
CAGCCGGCGCCAGGATCGGCGGTCGCAGCAGACGCGGGCGTGAATAACCCGGGTTAAGAAGTTGGCTAGATGTACGGGTCATAATTCGCCGGATTTCACCCTCGCAATCCCTGGGCATATTTTGATGCGATAGCCCTGTTCTGGTTGACGGCCTTCGTGCGCGACTGGTAGAAGACCGGCCATGGTTGAGCAGGGACCTCCAATGCAATCATCGCCCCCCAGTTCGATGCCTGGGGCCTCAACGGAGCGGCTTCCAAAGGGGCCTGCCGTCGTGCTGCCGCCTGATGAAAAATTCATGATTCCGCACATCGGTTCCTTATTGGTGGCCCTCGGGTTCGCGGTGATTGCATTTACGTTTCGGTATTTCCAACCAAGTTTCGAAGATCACGGCCTGATGACAGCCGATGCCGGGTTGCAACTATGGCATGCCGGCCCCGCCATGCTGTTCTTCCAGTTCCTGAAACCCACCGTGATGCTACTGACTCTGCCGCTTGCCTGGTTGGGATCGACTGCGTATTTTGGAGCCCAAATCCTCGCCAGTTCGGTTGCAGTGCTCCTGGTGGGCATCGTCTCGGAGCACTTGCACGGCAGAGGATGGCCGGCGGCTCTCGTCATGGCGGCGTCCCCGTGGTTCCTGCTGTCGACGATCACCGGGGGTAGCAACGCACTGGCGGTCTGCCTGCTGGCCGTGTCCATGTATCTATGGATCGTGCGTCGAAGCCCTGTTTCGGCCGGGCTGGTGCTCGGTATGTTGCCATGGTGCCGCTTTGAATACTTGTTGTTCGTGGTTCTCATCGCCGGGGTGAACCTGATCCGGCCGGATCGATGGAAGCTGATTATCGGTATCGCGATCTTCCCGGTCGTCTACCTTGCCGCCGGGGGTATCTATCACCATTCGGCCCTTTGGTTCATCCAGTTTCCGCCCGAAGTGGCGGTTGCGGCAGGCATCCGCGAATTTGACAGTGTGGTGCTGTCCGCGGAGTACCTTGCGTTCATGCTGTACAGCCTTTGCATGGCCAGCCCTCTCTGGCCCTTGGCCTTCGGACGGCACTGGAGCGACCTCGCGTATGAGGAAAAGGCTTTCGCGGCAGCTATGGGTCTTACCTTCGTTGCGCTCGTCGTGATGCCTTTTGCGAAGCTCCTGGACTTCACGCACAGCGGACGCTATTGGATCATGTTCTGCCCGATGGTTGCCATCCTGACAGGTGCCTTCCGAAGCAATGTCGCTGCGACACGACCGCGATTGGTTGTGGCAACAGCGGCGTTCCTCGGCGGAGGCGCCCTCGCGATTTTGTCTTACTGGTCCTCTGGCTGGGGTGAGTCCGCCATCCTGGGCGCACTGCCCCTGTCCCTGCCCCTGGCCATGATCGTACTTCACCGCATACCAGCGGTTGCTCGCCAGTGGATCCGGGGGGTCTCTGTTTTCGCGCTGGTGGCATTGGTGGTATCCCTTACCTGGTTTACTTTCAGCAAGCCCTCTCTTGGGGACGGCCTGATAAAACGGAACACGCTCCAGGTCGCCAAATGGCTGCGGGACCAGGACCCGGCCGTTGCCGCAAGCGAGGTGGTCACAAACATCCACCTGCTGAAGCCCGCGATGGCGCTGTCATCTGGGGAAATCGCGCCGAAAGTACGGTTCCTCGTGCAGCCTGACGTTCATCACATCTTATGCCGGCTCACGAACCACACCAACGGTCAGTTTGCGGCGATCGTCGAAACCATGCGACGGTACTCGAGCATGGGACGGTACACGTGGGGATGTGAACTTGGGACTTTAGCGCTGGATGACACGCTGTTCGTGATGAAACAGGATTACCGTCTCGATTCCCTCCTGGGAGTGGACTTCTGGCAAAAACACGGCGACCAGATTGCCCATTTTGGGGACATCGGCGTATGGCGCCTGAGGCCGGGAACCCAGTTCGAAATCAAGGGTGACGGCGGGTTTCCTCTGGACGAACGCTGTCTTATCATGTGTCGCTAGGGCGCAGGGCCGCATGGCCTGTGACCCGCCGCGCTGCCGAGTCCGCCTCCGAATGTCCCGGATGGTTCAACCTTGGCTCCCCAGTCTGGCGAACTGACTGTTCCCTGCTCGTGAGTTCCAGACACCCGAAAAAGTGCGCTTGGAGAAACCGATCCTGGGAAAATCACGTTCGCCCCAGGCAGTGGCTTCGAAGCGCTCAGTTCGCTTGACGGGCGTAACCGTTGCATGATAAAAAAGCTTATTCTTGACCGGGGATGGCCTATGTATCTGTCAAGGGTACCAAGAGCCCGCCTCGACATTTCAACCAGGGATCTACTTAAAATCATAGGCGAAACCGGCCTGCCTACCGATGAATCAGGCGAGACAGAGAGAATTCGCAGGTTCAACCAAGCATTCGGCAATCATGTCGGCTCACAATATGCTGTCACGTTATACAGAGCTCGACATGCCTTCTATTTTTTGTTGAAGGCATTGGACTTTCCCGATGGTTCTGAGATCCTAATCACGCCGATTCACATTCCCGAATTCGTGGACATGATATATGCAGCGAACCTGAAGCCGGTGTTCGTTGACCTGAAGAGCGACAATTTTACTATGGATGTGGCGGATCTGGAGAGGAAGATCTCCCGGAATACAAAAGCCGTTCTGGTAACCCATCTCTACGGACTTGTTACGAACATGTCCGAACTGTTTCCTATCATCGAGGGTCACGGCCTGACCTTACTGGAGGACTGCTCGCAGTGTTTCGACGGTATGTTTGACGGGAGACAGGTCGGCACCTTCGGCAAAGCGAGCATCTACAGTCTTAGCCTCGCGAAGGTCTGTTCCACACTGAATGGGGGCGTTGTCTGCATGGACGACCCGGACCTGCACCAGAAGGTCTCCGCCCTTGCACGGGATGCGAAACCCCCATCCGGGGTGTCCGTTGTGTCGGAGGCGCTAATCAACCTGGCTCTGGACCTCGCCACGAAGGACGTCATATTCGATCGGGTGACGTTCGAGGTATTACGCCTGCTCGGGAAGCTTCCGACAGGACTTTTCTCGACGACAACTACTAAACGCGTTGAGCAGCCACAGCCTCTGAAACCGGGTGAAATCCGCGGCTATACGGGCGTTCTGGCCGATTTGGGTCGAGTCCAGTTGGCGCGAGCAGGACAACGGATCCGCAAGGTTTGTGAACTCGCCACGTTCATGAGGCGGAACATCGCGGACCCAGGCATCCTTCCCCGACTCGAGCGGGACGAAGGGAACGTATTCTGGCAGTTTCCGGTGAGCGTTGGCGACGTGAACGGATTCAGGGCACATCTTCTCGAACGAGGCATCGATACGGCGCCACTCGGCCTTCCGCTACTGACCCGTCGATTCGGCCTGGAACCCGAAAAAACGACCCCGAATGCCCTGGCGAGATGGGAATCCACGGTATTCCTCCCCTTGCACGATTCATTCGACATGGCGGTCGCCCAACACGTAGTGGAGGCCGTCAACAGCTATGGCAATCTGGCGGGAGGACGGCCTTGGACTTCTTGAAGGGCAAACGGTCTCTGTTGGTCTCGCTCCCGACACTCGCAGGCAACCTGTCCAATTTGTTCCTGAACCGGCAGGACGGGAATGCCCCATATAGCGTCGGCTGGAACCTGTCCAATCGCTGCGATTCCAAATGCCTTCATTGCAAATACTACACGGAAGTCAGCGATAACGCTCTGTCCAAGGCGGAACGTCGACTTGTTGCGCGTGACATTCAAATGAGCGGGGTAAAGTTCGTCTCGCTCCTCGGCCGCGAACCGCTGCTCGTGGACGACCTGTTCGGGTTGATCCGGATACTCAACGAGCGTGGCGACAAGTACATCAACATCACGACGAACGGGAGCAGGCTGCTGGAGCGACTCGATGAATTGCTGGAGACACCGCCAAGCGCCCTAACCATCAGTCTGGACGGCGCTTCAGCCGAAACACACGATAAAATCCGGGGCAATCCCGGGCTGTTCCAGCGTATCGAAAACGCAATCAGCGAGATCCGACGCAGGGAGTTCAAGCCGCTACTCATGCTCCGGTTCACCATCATGAAGCAAAACGTAGGGGAGATGGAAGCCTTCTACTCTCGCTTCAGGGACAGGGTCGATCACATCTCGTTCCAGCCGGTCCAGGATAATGCCATTCATTGCGTCCGCAGCGACGACGTGATGAAAAAGGACGCCGAGGACTGTGCCCTCTTGAAGCAGAGTCTGAAGCGGCTTTCCCAGCTGGATTCCGAGTTCCGAAAGAAGTACTACGAACTGCTTCCGGACTTCATGTACGCGCCAGAAAAGTTCGTCGGAAAGCGAAGGGTCCGCTGCCTTCTGAACTCCTCGGCCTATGTGGCGATCATGCCGGACGGTGGGGTCTACCCCTGCGAGCGGTTCCGGCATGAGCAGGCCGTCGGATACGTCCCGCAAGAGTCGATCGAAGACATCTGGAAACGGCCCGAGATGTTCGAACGGCAGCGGCAGATGAGAACATCGAGCGAATGTACCTGCTGGACTTATAACCAGTGGCCTAATGTCTGGCTGCAGCGTCCGTACAACTTATCAGGACGATGAGCCGCTCGCGACTGATCTGGGCACGATCTGGGTGAGCCGACGACCAAGGACCGCAACCATAATCGCTTCCTACTCTGCCTCGTTCCAGAGGTACAGATCCGACCGGGGGAAACCGCTTGACTTGTGTCGGTCACGCCGGGACACTTCAGCGCGAAAACATGAGATTGCCCGGTGGTCCCGCGGCGAAGGAGGCTACCGCGCAGCCTTGCATCAGGAGAGGACTTCGCATGAGGCGTTCAGAATCACACTGGCGTTCGGTACTTCATTCCCTGTGGTTCGGTCTCGTGGTGTGCCTGATGTCCCTTCCAAAGCCTGCCTTAGCCGTGCCTAACCCCTTCGCGGTTCTGGTTGTCATGAGCATGGGTTGGCAGTTGGTGCTTGCCCTGGTGATATTCATCCCCTTCTGGTTGGCGATCCTATCCGTCTGGTTCCGATCCAGCGATGCCAAGCACCGCCGAATCCTGGGAATCATGGCCGCAACGCTCATGGTCGGGGCGTTCCACCTCGCTATCCCCGATGCTATCTCAGGGCGGGCGCCCACGGGTTCGAATGCGAAATTCGCGGAACAATGCCCGCCGCTGGGCGACGCCGCAGGGATGCTGGGCCTGGACCCGGTGGATCGCCTGGTCGATGTGCGCCCCCCGGCCCATTTTGGGGCCTATCACGTCGCAGGGGCTTGCAACCTGGATCCCCGCCGCCTACGCGAGGATGGCGCATATCGTGCGGAGCTCGAGCGCGCCCCAGGTACCATCCTGCTGGTCACCGAGTGGCAGGTGCCCATCAAGCCCTTGTACGACGCGATTCTTTCGACCAGCGCCTCACCCCAGCGCTGGCAGGTTCTTGAAGCCGGCAGCCTCTTTTTTCGACTGGACCCGGCCATCGGCGGTGCGAAACGCCTCGTCGGCGCCGTCAGTGGCTTGACGTGGAATACCCGGGACGCCATCAACACCGAGCGAATGAAGCGCATGGGACCGCACTTGGCGGTCGGGGAAGCATACCGACTTCAGTCGACCCATCGGGCCGGCCAGTTCCTGGCCTGCAAGTCCGGCCCCGTCTACCAGGAGGGATGGCCTGTATCGATCCTGGGCGAGCACCCGGCATGGCGCGAACACCGGCAAATGGCCATGTGGCGTCAGGACCTCCGGGACGTCGTCCACATCGAAATCCGTGACACCAGCAGGTTCCCCTACCTGGAAGCCGGACACCTGGTTCCCGGCGTGCCATGGATAGTTTCCGGCCGCATGGACGTTCGCGTCGAAGATTTCGACGCCGTGATCGGCGCCCGTGTCGAAAGGGCGCTATTCCTGTGCGACAACGCGATGACCTGCTTGGCAGCCGAGGCCCTGGCCACCGACATGATCGAACGAGGTGACTCGGTTCTTGGCTACGCAAGCACAGAATGGCCAACATCCGCGCGCAAATGGGAATGGTTCCCGACTCGACTCCCGCTTCCCGACGTGCCAGGACTACCTTGGGCCGCATGGGGGCTCGCAGTCCTGACAGCCGTTTTCGTACCGACCGCCGTACGTCGCCGGCTGTCCGCGCGCGGGTTGCGGCCGTCGCGCAACAGGGAACACCCGGTACTTCTGGGACTGTCGTACGCGGCGAACGCGTTTATTCCCGCTATCGCCGGCGGCGTGGCCGCATGGGCCGTCTCGTGGATGCCCGCAGCGACGAATGGCTGGCAAGGGGTGCTGCTGCACGATGCGGCACGACTGGGCATGCCGCTCCTATCGCTGTTGACGCCCGTCGCCTACATGTTGGTCGCGTGGCGAATCCCCATGTCTTGGCCCTTCGCATCGGCGGCCTCGGCCAAGACCACCTACCTATTGACCACAACCGTCCTGTTCCTCGTATTCCTGGCCACCTGGTTCAACTGGGGACCGACGGTAGGCGACGGCGCCGGCATGGTCTTGGTACTGGCGGCACCTGGGGTCATCGCGGCCGGCAACGCCATCTGGTTGACCCTGCAACGTCGGATGAGACTCCGAATGCCACTGGTGCTGCCCCTGGAACGGGTGGCGGGCGTGCCCGAAGCCGGAAAGAAGGCCGCCAGGCTGGCGCAATCAATCGAATGTGGGATGGCGGTTCCTCCCGGCGTCGTGGTCCTGACTACGATTCGGCAGTTTGGTTCACTGGTCGCAGGACCGCAGGGCCGTCGGACGACCGACCGGCTTGCCCGCCGCGTTTACTCGGCCCTCGGCGAGACCCCCCGGATCGTGCGCAGCACGGCCCCCTGGGAGGACACGGCCGGCACCTGGAGTACGGGCCGTTTCTCCAGTGTCGCCGATGTAGCCGCAGGCGACGAGGCGACCGCCATCGCGCACGTGCTGGACGCTTATGCACGCGAGGGCGTGCCGGAAGACGAAACTGTCGGCGTAATCGTCCAGGCACAGGTCACCGCCCAACTGGCCGGCGTGGCAATGCGCGAGCCCGCTTCAGGTGGCGGCGCCATCCTGGTAGAAGGGGCGGCCGACGACACGGCTGCTGTTACTTCGGGAAACACGTCCTCCGTCCGATGGGGCCGCATCGGCGCCTTTTCAAAGACCTGGGTGTCAGGTTCGCTGGGTCCCCGGGACCTGCCCGCATGGCGTTTTAACGACGCGTTCTCGGTCCTCGAACACCGCTTCGCAGGCCCGATCACCGTGGAATGGGCATGGACTGGGCGGGCCATCCTGGTCCTGCAGGTCCGCCCCGCACCTGCGGGGGGCTCTGACAGTGCTGCAACGACAACTTCTCCCTGGCCAAAAGGCCTCGCGTCCACGCTGTCCAGATCCCACCACAAGGCAATGGACCTGGTGCTCGACGGCTCGGGGCTGTCCGACCTCCAGTTCGGAGCAGGTTCGACCACTCGGAGCTTCGTCGGCGCCCTTTACCAACGGGGGCCGCGTTTCCTGAAAACCGGCGGTCCAACGCACCGCTGGGCCGCTGCGGTCGGCCCACAGCCGCCGGTTGTGGCTCTTGACGGCGGTCTGTTCCTCAACCAGGTCCCATGCAGGCCGTTCGCCGCGCTGATGATCCTCCCAGTGTTGCGCTTCGCGAACCGGATCCTGCGCTTGCGCTGGCGGTCCCGCTGTGAAGCCCTGGAACGCCGGATCGGAGTTCACCGAGACCTGCTGATCCGCCTGGCCGGATCCGATCACATCGGCACGGACCTGGATGCAGAGAAGTGGCAACACCGTGCTTGGGACATCGTTACCGGCCAGGTCGCCGGCGATTTCCTGGACGCAGGCATCCTGCTGGACGCGCTGGACCCGCGCGGCAAGTTACGGGCCGGATTACCTGATCCGGTCCTCGCCGCTGCGGCAAGCGGACCCGAAGCATTGAAAATACTCGCCGACGTACTGCCCTACCGCAGCCTTTACGAGTGGGCACTGGAACGCCCCAGGATCGGGGAATCGACGCTAG
>CAZHDQ010000108.1:0-8014 GCA_964531595.1 uncultured Anaeromyxobacteraceae bacterium | reverse complement strand
GTTTTCGCACAAGGATCACGGCGAAAATTACGCCTGCGCAAAGTGCCACGGGCCCTCGACGCCCGGGAAACTGAGCCTGGGCAAGGACAAGGCCCACGCGCTGTGCAAGGGCTGCCACGTGGCCGAGGGGGCGGGTCCGACGAAGTGCGCGCAATGCCACCCCAAGGCCGCGGCCGACTGAGGGTTGTCGAAGCCTACGTGACTAAGGACCGGGATCCCCGCGACGCCACAGCCCCTCGGAGGCGCCCGCCGCATGAAACGAAGAATCATGTTGCCGCAGGGGCGCTACGGTTCCGGGCGCCGCACGCCCACGAACGGTAGGTTGCGAAACTTTTGCTCGAAATCCAGCCCGTAGCCCACAACGAACCGGTCCTCGACCGTGAAACCAACGTAGTCCAGCAAGGCCTTCTGGGCGATATTGGCGGGCTTGTGCAGCAACGTCGCGACCTTAATCGACCGGGGCTGGCGCGATTCCAGGTTGTCTATCAGGAATCGCAGCGTCAGGCCCGTATCGACGATGTCTTCGACGATCAGCACGTCCTTACCACCGATGGGGTACGACAGATCCTGGGTGATCCGGACGACACCGCTTGATTGCGTGGCGTCGCCATAGGACGACAGGCCCAGGAAATCGAACGCCAGCGGCAAGTCAATAGCCCGGGCCAGGTCGGACAGAAAGACCACAGCACCCTTGAGCACGCCCACCAGCACCAAGTCCTTTCCGGCGTAGTCGCGGGTGATCTGCACGCCTAGCGCAGCGACCCGAGCCGCAATCGCGTCCTGCGAAATCATCACGTCGAAGCGCTCGGCGCCTTCCATTGTCGGGCCTCCCAGCCAGCGCGCCACCTACCGCAGCGCGTTGTTCAGCACCTCGCCCAGACCGCCCGCGCCCGGGACGATGTAGTCGCGGTCGTCCAGGCCTCGCTCGCGGTCCCAGTCCCGGCCCGGCGCCAGTTCCAGCACGTCGGCCGGAGACAGCCCGCGGTCCACCCGGTACGCGTACACCTGCAGTTCCGGCACGTCGGTCGTCACACGGCGCAGGAACTCGGGCGTGACGATCAGGTTCAGGCTGACGAAGGCCGCCGCCCGCCCCTCGCCATTCACGCGGTACCAACGGACGACCTCACGCAACGAAGACCCCGTCGCCCCCATCGGGTCTGGAAACAGCAGTATCCGACCCTCGACCGGGCCGCCGACCTTGGTGCCCGAAATAGCCGCACCCGTAACCCCGCCCGCCGCGTTGGTCGTGCGCTGCATGATGACGTGGTCCTGGCGCACACCCGCCGGGTCCAGCACCGTTGACAGCAGTTCGTAGCAAATCATCGACGGCTTGATGCCCGCGCGCGCAATATCGACCGACACGACGCGCGTGGCTTGGTCCAACATCTCGTCGCGGTACTCGGCACCCATCCGGGTACGCACCGACCGAACGACACGCGGGAATTCCCCATTTATGCAGGCGCGCAGTAACCCGTCGTACAGCGACTGCAACAGCCAGTTCAGGCGCGGCTGGACAGTGGCCGATTCGCACAACTCCGCCAGCAGCGACCGCATGTAAGCGTCATCCAGGATGTGGACCGTCGGACCGTAGTGGTGGTCAACCTCGGGTGCCCATGCAGGGGCGTTCATTGTGCCTCCCCCGCGGTGCCAATCAAGCCGCGGGCCAGTTCGCGTCCAGCGGCATCGCGTAGTAAGCTGGAAGCCAGCGCGCCACTGGTCAAGCGGCCCAGAAATGCGAATGGAAAGTGGACCGGGTTCAAGGTGCCTCCGGTTGTTTGTGGGCCCGGCACCGCTCGCAGGGGCGCGGTCACGAGGGTAAACAATGCAGAACAACCTTGAAGTAACAGAGGCCCTGGAAAAATACAACTTGACCCGACCGGACTTTCGTTTATCATTCCCCCTGTTTGAACGGACCCTGGAGGGATTCTACATGACCAAATCGGAACTGATTGAAGCCGTTGCCAAGCGCAGCGAGATCACCCTGGACCGCGCTGCCATCGTCGTTAACGCGGTCTTCGACCAGATGGTCGACGCGATGAAGCGAGGCGAGCGCATTGAAGTGCGCAACTTCGGTAACTTCACCGTGAAGGAATACGAAGGCTACGAGGGCCGCAATCCGAAGACCGGCGAGAAGGTCGACGTGCCCCCAAAGCGCCTCCCGTTCTTCAAGGCCGGTCTGGGCCTGCGCCAAGTCATCAACGGCAAGCGCTAGAAACCTGACGTTTCAAGTCCTTGCCCGACATTCGTTCCTCGGATGATCGACACTATAGTTGTAGCCGCTGGGCAGGGGTCCAAATTCCCCCGCCTTGGCCGGCAGTGTTTTTTAGGGTTTTGCAGCCTCAGGCGACAGTCAGGATCCTGACCAGCATGCAAGAGATCGCGTCGCGCAACCCAGCCAGATCACTGGTGTTTTCGATGACGTGGGTAGCGCAAGCACGGCGGGTGGCATCGCTGGTCTGCGCGGCGATCCGGGCACGGACTGCCGACTCGTCGACCCCGTCGCGCGCACACACTCTGGATGTCCTCACGTCGGCCGGTGCCATGATCGCGACGGTGCCATCCAGCGTCTGCTCCAGGCCCGTCTCGAAGAGCAGCGCCGCCTCGACGAATGCCAATGGATGACCGGCCCCGGCCAACAAAACCAGCCGCCGCCGGACCTCGTCCATCACCGGCCCGTGAGTCAGCATGTCCAGGTGCGCGCGCCGTGCCGGGTCGGCAAAGACGACGGCCGACAGCACCGCGCGGTCAACGTGACCGTCCACTGCCAGGATGCCGGCCCCGAACGCAGCAACGACCGCATCGAAGACCGGCAATCCCGGCTGCATCTGGAACCGGGCGATCCGGTCGGCGTCCAGTACCGGCACGCCCAGCGACCGCAGTACCCTGGCCGCCTCGGATTTGCCAGCGCCAATGCCCCCGGTCAGGCCCCATGTGCGCATTCTATCGGTCCGTCTGGACATGATTCGACGATGCCAGCGCCGCCCCCCACTGTCAACGCTCGAATCCCCCCCAAATCGGCCGCCCTGGCCTCGGCTTCTCAATCAAGGGGCCTGCACGGCGTAACCTTCACAGGTCCGTGGTCGATGTAGCCGGGGCGCAACTGTAGCCAGGGCGCAGCTTGTTTCGGTTGGGCCGACCGGCTAGACTACGCCTCGTCCGGGTGCCCGGAAACCTCCGGGTGAATGAGTCCCGCTTTTCCCAGAAATCCCCCCCCCGGAAGGAGGCGATCCGGTTGCGATGCTGCGTCGTCGGCCTCGGCTACATCGGACTCCCCACGGCCGCCTTGTTCGCCGCACGCGGCCTAAACGTCGTGGGCGTGGACAGCAATGAACGGCGGCTGGACCTGCAACAAGATTGCGAACGCTGCGAGCCCGGCCTGAGGGAACTGGTCCGTGAGGGACTGCAATCCGGGCGGTTGTCGGTCGATTCCGACGTGGTCGAGGCGGACGTGTTCCTGATCTGCGTCGGCACCCCGCGCTTGCCCGGCCGACCCGAAGTGGCCCTGGCCGAAGTCGTGGTGGCGGTCGAAGCCGTCGGGCGGCGGCTACGCGCGGGCAACCTGGTCATCGTCGAATCCACGATGCCGCCCGGCGCAACCGACGAGGTGGTGCGGCCCCGCCTGGAGGCCATTTCGGGCCTCACATGCGGCAACGATTTCTACCTGGCCTTCTGCCCCGAGCGCGTGCTGCCTGGCAACCTGGTCCACGAATTGGTCCATAACTGCCGAGTGGTCGGCGGCGTCGATCCCGAAAGCACCCGTCGCGCCGCAGCGCTGTTCCAGTCGGTTGTCGAGGGTGATATCGCGACCACCGACGCCCGCACCGCAGAATTCGTCAAGCTGATGGAAAATACCTGGGCCGCGGTCAATATAGCATTAGCCAACGAATTAAGTGGCTTAGCCGAACAGGCGGGTGTCGACATCCACGAAGCGATCACGCTGGCGGGTCGGCACCCGCGCGTGAGCCTGATGCGGCCCGGGCCAGGGGTCGGTGGCCACTGCATCCCGGTCGACCCTGGGTTTTTCGCCGACTGGGCGCCTGATGCTACGCCGTTGATCCGGCAAGCACTGGCGACGAACGCTGGGATGCCACGTCACGTGGCCAACGCGGTGCTCCAAGCCCTGGCACGGGTGGAAAAACCGACGGCCGGTGCGCGCGTGGTGTTGGCAGGTGTGACCTACAAGGGCGGCGTCGACGACGTCCGCGGCTCGCCGGCGCTGGCTTTGGCCGACGACCTGTCTGCGGCCGGCGCTACGGTGGTATTCCAGGACCCGATGGCGACGGGATTTTCGCACCCGGTCGTGCGCGACCTGGGTGACGCCGTGGAGGGCGCTGATGCCCTGGTCATCGTCGCGGATCACACGCAATACCATGCACTGGGCGGACGGTTGGCCGCACTGCGGGAGCGCATGCGCCCGAAGCCGGTACTGATCGACACGCGCGGTATTGTGCCTGCTGCTGAAGGCTTCGTGCTGTGGCGCCTAGGCCGCGGCTTCGTAGAGCCACCCCACGAACATTGACACGCCCCAAACGCAGCACCTAGGATTGCCGCCCGGAGGTGGCGGGCTTGCATACCAGACTGGAGGCCGCGCGGCACCGCGCGGTGCACTGGCTGTTGAATTCCGGTATCCGCGTCCCCGAAGGGCCGCAGCTAGGCGCGTTTCGCGCCTGGAGGGACGGGACCTGGGGCTGGGCCTACAGCGAAGTGACCGGATATGGGGTCACGCTACTGTGTGGCCTGGCGCAGGGAGGGATGCCCGGTGCACTGGAAGCGGCCGTGGCATCGGGTCGCTGGCTGCTGGAACAGGCCCGTTTGGGCCCTGCGTTTCGGTGCCGGTTCGACGACGGAGCCTGGCTGGGCCACCTGTGCGCCTTCGACAACGGCGTGATCGTCACGGGCCTATGCCACCTGTTCCGGCTGACCGGTGAGCGCACGTGGCTGGACGCGGCCGTGGATACGGCCGACTGGCTGGCCGGCCGGATGGATGCCGACGACGCCCTGGTCCCCAAGCACGATTTGGCTACGGGCGGCCCCGCGCCCCAAACACGCTGGTCCAGCCGTAGCGGACCCTACCAAGCCAAGGTGGCCCTGGGGTTGATGCAGGTGGCCACGCTGGCCGGGCGGCCCGACTTGGCGGCCGCAGGCGAACGCCTGTGCCGGCGGGCCGCCAGATTCCAGCAACCCGACGGACGATTCGTAACGGACGCCGTCCTGGGCGACACCTACCTGCACGCACACTGCTATGCGATCGAGGGCCTCCTGGGTGCCGCTGCTTTGGGAGCACCTGCCGGGACGGCTACCCCAAGCGAAGCGGCGATGCGCTGGCTGACCAGGGTTCGCATGCCGGGCGGCGGGGTGTCCAGGCGCTTCGACGGTCGGGCCCCCGAACCCGTCGAACATTCGGATTCCACGGCCCAGGTGCTGCGACTGCTGCTTCTGACCGGGGCGCACCCCGACTGGATCGCACCCTTGGCCGAACGGCTGCTGACGTTCCAATGCAATGACCGCGACCCTACCCGATACGGCGGCTTCCGCTACGCGCTGGGCGGGGACGCCGCTTCGTTTGACAACGTCACCGCCCACGGAACGCTGTTCGCGGTGCAAGCGCTGGACCTGTGCCTCAAGGGGCCCACCGGATTCGACTGGGCGTTGCTGGTTTAGTCCCGATCGGAACACTTAGGGAGAAGGCCCCTCGAATCCGGTCCACCGACCCGCTTGCGGGGCGAAACTGCCTAGAATTGCGTAAAATCCTACCATTGACCAGCCTTTCCCTGATACCATCGCGCCGGTTTTCGGGAGGGACGCGCGGTGGATGAACAGACGCTGGGCACGAAATCCTGGCAGCGCTACGACGATCGTGATTTCTACCAGGCCCTCGGGCTGCGATGCGGCCTGGAGATGCACCGGCAACTGGACACGACCCTCAAGCTGTTTTGTCGATGCCCTGTGCAACCTTATTCTTCCGAGTTCCACGCCGAAATCATGCGTCACATGCGCCCGACACTGTCGGAGCTGGGCGTGTACGACCCGACCGCACTGATGGAGTTCAAGACAAAGAAAGAAGTCGTGTACCGACTGCACCGGGATACGGTCTGTACCTACGAGATGGACGAAGCGCCGCCGTTCGGCCTGAACCGTGATGCGCTAAAACAGGCAATGCGCGTCGCCGTGATGCTGGGCCTGAACCTGATCGACGAACTGCACATCGCGCGCAAGCAGTACTTGGACGGGTCCATCCCAACCGGGTTTCAACGGACGACGATCCTGGGCACCGACGGCCACATGATGGTCAACGGCCGGCGAATCGACATCCAACAGTTGGGGCTCGAGGAAGACTCCTGCCGCGAGGTGTCGGACCGCGGCCATCGGCGCACCTTCATGACGGACCGGCTGTCGATCCCGCTGATCGAAATCGTTACCGAGCCCCAGATGTACACCCCGCACGACGCCGCCCTTGTGGGCAACGCGATCCGCCGACTTTGCCACCTGTCGGGTGTTTGCCGAACCGGCCTGGGCCGCGCGCGCCAGGACGTCAATGTGTCCATAGCCGGCGGCACGCGTATCGAGATCAAGGGTGTCAGCAGCCTGCGGGAACTGCCGGCATTGGTTCACTACGAGGCGTTGCGCCAGAAGGTGCTTCTGGAAATGCGCGACACGGCGCGAACGCGTGGCATCCAGGCCGACGGATTCGAATGGTCCGCCGACGTCACTGCGATAACCCGCCGTCACCGCCACCCGGCGCTGGACATCTCGTGGGGCGCGGGAACCTCGGCCCAGGCAATCGTGCTGCGCGGTTGTACCGGCATGTTGGCGACACCGACCGGGCCGGGGCGGACATTTGGAAACGAGCTGTCGGACCGAGTCCAGATCATCGCATGCATCGACCGCGTGCCGAACATGGCCTGGTCAGACGACCCGGAGTCCTTCGAATTAACCGAATTATTCGGCGCGATCCGAGCGCAGGCAGGCGCCGAACCGGCCGACGCGGTAGTCGTGGTCGCGGGCCCTGCCGCAGACGTCACAACCGCCATCAGTGAGATACGCATCCGGATGCTGGAGATGCTCGAAGGCGTCCCACGCGAAACGCGACGCTCGCTGCGTGGTGGCGGAACACGCTTCGAGCGGGTGCTGCCTGGACCCGATCGGATGTACCCGGACACCGACCTACCCCCGATCGTGCTGACCGACCAGGACTTTGAACAGGCCCGAGCGTCAGCGCCCGAGCCGCTGTGGGACAAGGAAGCCAGGTACGCCAAAATGGGGCTGTCGCAGGTCCAGATCGAACGACTGTTCACGATGGATTCCTGGACACTGTTCGAGGCCACTGTCGCCCAAACGAGCCTGCGGCCAACGATCCTGGCGTACCTACTGCTGGACTGGCTGCCATGTCTGGTACGGCGCGGCATCGCGGTAGACGGGGTCGACGCATCCCTGTTTGCGGACGTTTTCCAGGGCGTGGACACCGAATGGTCCCAGAAGGACGCATCGGCCGCCATCGCCCAGGCACTGGGGCACCAGGTACACTGGGTCGCCAAGGGAGCTATCGACGGGTCGGGGAGGGCGGACTCATGAGTAATGGCGACCTGTACAAGGGCTATCGGGGACCCGGTCGGGCGCTGCTTGAACGAATGGGCGTCGGCGTCTGGGAGGACGTCAAGGTGACCACCGACAAGGGGTCGTTTCGTGGCCTGATACTGCCGCGCAGTGAAACCGCAGACGATTGGCACTTGGTCTTGAAGCTGGGCACCGGCTACAACATCGGGCTCAATGCGCAATGCGTTCAGTCGATGAAGTCGTTTGGGCGGCACGAGGCCCACTATTCGATCCCCGAATTGGACTTCCCGTACGACCCCTCAAAGCCAAACGTCAAGTTGCTGGGTACAGGCGGGACAATCGCATCACGGCTTGATTATCGGACCGGCGCGGTCATCCCGGCGTTCTCGCCCGGCGAACTTTATGGATCGGTCCCGGAACTGGGCGACGTGTGCAACTTGAAGACCGAAAAGCTGTATGC
>CAZHDQ010000107.1:0-8081 GCA_964531595.1 uncultured Anaeromyxobacteraceae bacterium | reverse complement strand
AAAATCATGAGAGAAATAATGATTTACGCCGAAGAGGTCGTCAAAGCGGGCTTGTCCGGAAACAAAAAGCAGAAGGAATCCTGAAAATGTTAAGATTTATAGAGAATTACACAAACGAAAAATTTGACGTGCTGGTCGTGGGCGGGTTGGATGGGGCGCTGGCGCCGACAAAATCCGCCACTATTCTGCGGATTGAAGAGGATGCGATCTCCGTCGTGGACCAATGGGACGGGTTATCGGTTGCCCGCGCCGGGCACCAAGCGGTACGCATTCGCGGCGGATTGTTGGCCGGGAGCGTCCTGATCAGCGGTGGGCTGGATTCTCTGCGAGGCATCCCGAACTTCGCCGAGGGCGCCGAGCTCTACATGCCGTAGATGGGGATGCTGATCCGCCGCCGAATTCATGCGCGCGATCAATGACCAATGAGGCCGGCTCGCGTCGTTCGGGTCCCGGCGGATGCCCGCTCCCGACACGGTACGCCGAGGTGATCTTGAGGCCGTCCTTCCGCCTTCCACCCCACATCCTTGCATCGATTCTGGCAGTGCTGGCCGCGTGCGTTATTGCCCTGCTCGCATGGCCGCTGGGAATCCTGGGCATGTTTGGGCTTGCCATCGCCATCGCAGGCGTTGGTGCGTTCGGGGTTGCCAGGGCCGCAGCGAGGCATCGTCGGAGCGGGATCCTGCCGGGGTGGGTGATTCTGTCCACGGACTCGAAAACCGTAAATGTGGTCTCCGCCGATATACGGTGGGGGGCGGCAATCATGGGGTTGACGGTTGCAGTTATGGCTGCGGCGGCGGCCCCGGGACTTTACGTGAAGGACGCTGGGGAACTGGCCGCGGCGATCCGGGGTCTCGGCGTGCCGCATCCCACCGGATTCGCAGCGTTCTGCTTGGCTGGAAAGGCCTTCGACCTGCTTCCATTGGGTGGTGGTGCCTTCCGGATGAATCTGTTGTCCGTCGTGGCCATCGGTGTGTCGGCGGCGATGGGATTTATGTTGTCCATGGAACTTGCCAGGTTCGCTGCGGGGGGCCGGGATTCGTTCGCGGCACGGTTGGGGGCGCTCGCGGCCGCCATCGGGCTGCCGGCCAGCCACCTCGCCTGGCTGCACGGGACGACTACCGAGGTCTACGCGTTTTCACTGGCTGGGACCGTTGCAGCGATAGGTTGCTGGACGTTGGGTGTTACCCGCCGCGATGCGCGCTGGCTGGCTGTGGGCGCCTTACTCACGGGCCTTGGCCTGGGGGGGCACTTGACCTGGCCACTTTACTCCGGTCTTGTCGGCGTGGTCGCGACGGTGGCCTTCCTGCGCGGTACTAATCGTTGGCGAGTGTTGCCAGTGCTTGCCGGAGCAATGGTTGGCGGTTCCCTGGTGGTTTTGTACCTGCCGGCGGTCGCGTTGCGGGGACCCTACATGAACTGGGGCGATCCGTCGGATGCCGCTTCCATGCTGGCTCATCTGACAGGCGCGCGTATCCGTGCGTCCTTTTCGGACCAGATCAGCCAGACACCCTGGCCGGTCGTATTGATGAATCTTGGCCGGTCCCTTCGTACCCTCTCGGACGGGTCGCTGGCCCTGATTCCCGTTGCTGCATCCGGAGCCCTGCTGCTGCTGGTTTTGCGGCCGGCGGTGGGCATGACGGCGCTGGGTCTGGTGCTGGCGGACGTCATGTTTTCGGCGCGCGTGAACCCGATGGGTATCGTGGACCTCCAGACGTTGCTTCCCGCGACACTGTTCATCGCGGTACTGGCCGGCACGGGGGCGGCCATCGTGGCACGCCGGTCCGCCCGGTTGGCGGTGCCTGTGGCGGTGGTGGCGATAGGCCTGGCTATCTGGCAGGGGGCCATGTCGCCTGCGGATCGGGACATGACACGGGTTTATGGCCCGGCAGCGATCACTGGCGACTTCCTGACCGGCTTGGCGCCGGGCTCCGTAGTATTCGTCAGTTCTGATAACCTGGCCTCGGGGCTCGCCGGCATGCAGGTAGTCGAAGCCGCCCGACCGGACGTACTTGTGCTGGTCAAACAGCATTTGGCAGACTCGGATTACGTCCGGGAGCGTTTGGCGTTCCACGGTGGGGTGCCAGGGGAGGAAGGACTGATTGCCGCAGTTCGCCAGCGGCCGTTCCAGTCGGATGGCGAGTCTCCCGAGGCGGCGGTGGCTCGGGCCGTGCAGCTTGGGGCGCAGCGCGGCCCAGTGTGGTTCGAACTGGGCGAAGGGCAAGTTGATCGCGGGTTGTACCCGAACTTGATGCCCGGTTTTCCGGCCTTTTCGGTCGGTCCAGCCGCGTCACCGAATGCCGGGCGTGTCTTGGCCGCCAGGGACAGTGCCGTCGCGGTCCTTGGGGCTGCGGATCGGTGGACAGCCCAGTGGATTGGCGGTTTTCTAAGAACAACTGGTGCGTGGGTGGCCGCGCGGGGGGACGACGGAATGGCACTGGCGCTGACGGCTCAATCCCTCCTAGTGTTTCCGGACGACGCGCGTGCGCATTTCAACCTGGGCATTCTCCTGCGTGCGGCCGGCGACGATGCCGGGGCGCTGCGGAGGTTTTCGCAGGCGGTCGGAGTCGACCCGGGATATGTTCGTGCATGGTGGGCGCTGGCGCAGTCCGCAGATGAGCTGGGCCTCGAAAAAGACGCCGCGACGGCGCGGGCGCAGGCACATGCGCTATCGGGCGGTACCCCTTGATTTCTGCTATAATCCGCCGCCCCGGATTTCCGGGATCGTCCCTTTCCACGGTGAAGCGGCCATGAAACCCACCCTGGCGTTGATCGGGCGCCCGAACGTAGGCAAATCCACACTGTTCAACCGGATCCTTGGTCGTCGCCAGGCGATTGTCCAGGACTTTCCAGGCGTCACGCGCGATCGGCACTATGCCGAATCGGACCATGCCGGCCGGGCGTTCGTGATTGTCGACACCGGGGGATTCGACCCCGAGTCGGACGACGCGATGCTGATGCTGATGGCCGAGCAGGTGACAGTCGCGCTCCAGGAGTCCGATGCGCTGATCCTGGTGACGGACGGACGTGAGGGATTGACCGCGACCGACCGTGCGATTTTCGAGCAGGTCCGCCGGTCCGGCCGCCGGTGCTACGTGGCGGTCAACAAGATCGACACTCCGGCCGCCGAATCGTTGACCGCCGAATTCTTTGCCCTGGGCACCGATGATGTTTTCTCGATAACTGCCGAACGGGGCAGCGGGGTCGCCGAACTGCTGGAAAGAATCCTGGAGGATCTGGATGCGCCGCCGGTAGTAGAGGACACGGAGCCTGAGGGGCAGGGGCCGATTCTCCTGGCCATCGTGGGTCGCCCGAACGTTGGAAAATCGACGCTATCGAACACACTACTGGGGAGCGAGCGCTACCTGACCAGCGACGTTCCCGGCACCACGCGCGACTCGATCGATACGGCATTTAGTGCCGGTGGCCGGGATTATGTCCTCGTGGATACTGCCGGGGTACGCCGCCGCAAGCGTGTCGAGGTGGGAATCGAGCGGATGAGCGTGGCGCGAACGATCCAGGCGATCGACCGCAGTCAGGTCGTGGCGCTGCTCGTCGACGCCTCCGAGGGGCTGACGGACCAGGACAAGAAACTGGGTGCGCTGATCCTCGAACGTGGGCGGGGACTGGTTCTGGTAGTCAACAAATGGGATCTGCTCGCCGGCAAGGAAACGGGCGAGGTTTTTATGAAGCGGTTGCGTGAGGACGCGCCCTTCTTGTCCTTCGTACCGCACGTCATGGTATCGGCTAAAACCGGCCGGTCCGTGCAGCGACTCCTACCGGTCGTGGAGCGGGTCCATGCGAACCTCTTTAGGCGTATTTCCACCTCCGATCTGAACCGGTTCTACGAAGAGGTCGTCCAGACTCATCCGCCCCACGCCAAGGGCACCAAGACTGTTCGGATCAAGTATCTGGTCCAGGTGAGTGTAAATCCGCCGGTGGTGTTGTTGTACCGAGGCGGAAGCGGCCTGTTGCCGACCTCATACCTGCGCTTCATGGCTCGCGAGATTCGTAAGCGGTGGGACTACGAGGGTGTTCCCCTGGTGCTGGCGCCAAAGTAGCCCGGCGCCACCGAATACGAATAGGCCTTCTTCCTTGCGCCAATCACTGCCTTGCTCGGCCATGTCCGCGGCAGGCGGGGGATTTTGGGGGCCAAACACGCTTGCATTCAAAGACGAGATAGGGTAGAAGACGGCGACCCTGGCGGTTTGCTTCGCCGGTCGTCTCCCCTTTGCTCAACCACAGGACAATGTCGGTTTGCGCGAAAAGGGCGACGGGGTGGAGCGCGTCGATTTGCGGATTCGGAGGAACGCATGGCTGCTGACAACCCGAACTGGAGCGAGATCATTGATCTCGTGAGTCGCGAGAAAGGCATCCCACGCGCGGTCTTCATCGAGGCGCTGGAGGAAGCTATCCTCCGAGCCGCGAAGAAGGTCTTCGGTGAGGAGCGCCAACTGGAATCGGCCTTTAACGAGGAATCCGGCCAGGTGGAACTGTTCCAATACATGCAGGTCGTGGAGGCGGTCGAAAGCGCCATGACCGAACTGGCCCTCGGAGCGGCTCATCGTGTTGACCCCGATGCGCAGGTTGGCGACGAACTGGGCTTTCAGATCTTCTACCTGGAAGCCGACCGCGATAAGGCCCGCGAAGAGGACATGAAGTTCGGCGACATCCTCCTTTTGGAGACGTACCGCCGGGCGTTCGGCCGCATCGCCGCCCAGACAGCGAAACACGTCGTGCTGCAGAAGGTTCAAGAGGCCGAGCGGACGATCGTTTACAACGAGTACAAAGACCGCAAGGGCGATCTGGTGACTGGTGTTGCCCGGCGGTTCGAAAAGGGCAACGTGATCGTCGACCTGGGCAAGGCCGAGGCGATCCTGCCCTTCAAGGAACAGTGCCCGCGCGAGTCCTACCGGGCGGGTGACCGCGTGCAGGCGTTTGTCAAAGACGTCACGCGCGACCCCAAGGGACACCAGATCATCCTGTCGCGAACCGACCCGCGGTTCGTGGTCAAGTTGTTCGAAAAGGAAGTGCCCGAGATGTACGAGGGCATCGTCAAGGTTGCTGGCGTGGCACGCGAGCCAGGCGAGCGGACCAAAGTGGCGGTGACATCGTCCGACTCGGACGTCGATCCCGTCGGCGCTTGTGTCGGTATGAAGGGGTCGCGGGTCCAGGCGGTTGTCCAGGAACTGCGCGGTGAAAAGATCGACATCATCCCCTACTCGATTGACTTGGCACGTTTCGTTTGCTCGGCAATCGCCCCGGCGGTCGTCCAGCGCGTACTGATCGACGAAAATAACCACCAGATTGAACTGATCGTCGGGGACGACCAGTTGTCGCTTGCCATCGGCCGTCGTGGCCAGAACGTTAAACTGGCGAGCAAACTGCTGAGTTGGAACATCGAGATCCACGGCGAAACGCGAATCGCCGAGGTCAAGGTCCGACTGAAGGAAGATCTGGTCAAGCTGGAAGGGCTCGACGAGAGCACCGTCGAATACCTGTTCAAGCTGGGATACCATTCGCCCGAGAACCTGCTGAACGCGGACGAAACGGAACTGGCGGCGATACCGGGCATCAGCCTGTCGCTGGCACAGGGGATTCAGCAGGTGGCCCACGAATTGAAGCAGAAGTTGAAGACCGAGCAGCAGGCGGCGGCCTTGGCACCGCCACCGGCACCGCCACCGCCGCCTCCTGAGGCGTCGACGGAAGGCGACGCACCGGCCGAAGCAGCCGCGGAAGGCGACGTGCCGGCGGATGTGCCTGCGGAAGGCGACGCACCGGCCGAAGCAGCCGCGGAAGGCGATACTCCGACCGAGGGCGAGGAGTCGGCTGATGAGCCGACCGAGGGCGAGGCGAAGGAAGCCGCCCCGGAGGACATGGCGTGACTTTGGCGTCGGTTCCCCACATTCCCCTGCGCCGATGCGTGGGGTGCGGGAAACAGCGGCCGCAGTGCGAGTTACTGCGGGTCACGTTCCTGCCCGGACCTGCCGGGGGGATCGACGTTGGTGCTAGGCAGGGTGGCAGAGGGGCCTACCTCTGTCGCGACCGGAAATGCGTGACGCGTGCTTTGGCTCGTGGCGGACTGCCACGGGCCCTTCGGACTCCACAGGGGGCATGGTCGGCCGAATTCGCCGATCGACTCCTGGAGACCGTTTTGTGAGGTGGGCTGGATGGGCAAGCGTGTTTACGAGATTGCAAAGGAACTGGGCGTCGAGGCCAAACAGGTCGTCCAGCGACTGAAAGAGGCCGGCGTGGTTGTCAAGGACCACCTGAGCACCCTGAACAAGGAAGACGAAGATCAGGCCCGTAAGCTCTTCGAGACCCCTCGGGCCGGTGAGGTCGAGGTCAAGAAGATGGCTGGCGGGCGCGTGGTTCGCCGACGTGCCAGCGGGGATTCGGCAGCCGTGCCTCCCCCCGAAGCCGTCAAGCCCGCCAAGGTGGCTGGCACCGAGACCCCGGTGGCGGTAGCAGGCGAGGCCCCCGCTGCAACCGAGGCTGAGGTGCTCGAGACCCCGCAGGTCGGTGTCGAGATCGTGTCCGAGCAGCCCGAGGTGGCGGCAGCGGCCGAGAGCGTGGCCGCAACGCCTACCGCAGAAGCCGCGCCGGTGCCCGTCGCCACGGCGGCACAACCGCCGTCGGCACAACCGTCAGGGGCGGCTGCTGCGAAGGCCCCGCCAGAACGACCGGCTTCCGGGACACAGCCCACGCGGCCGAAGGTGCCCCTGAAGGAAGAACCCTCCTCGCTGAAGTCACTGGCCGAGACGCCCGATCGCAAGAAACGACGCCTGATCGTCGACAAGCGCCGGGATGTGATTTCGCTGCGCGACTTCATCGGTGTGTCCGAGGACGAAACCGAGACAGTCGAGCAGCGGCGTCGCGCGCCGGCCCGACGCAGGGGAGGGCGTTCCAGCCATCAGCCCCGGCGCGGGGGACGTTCGCAGAAGACGATGCTGACGATGCCGAAGGCCGAGAAGCGGGTAATCAAGATCGAGTCCGACGCCATTCAGGTTTCGGAACTGGCGCACTCGCTTGGGCTTAAGGCGTCTGACGTGATTCGGAAGTTGATGGGCATGGGCGTCATGGCTTCCATAACCCAGGCGCTGGATCTGGACACGGCCGGTATCCTGGCCGCCGACTGCGGCTTCACGATCGAGAAGGTTGGGTTCGACCCGACCCGCTACCTGTCGGAAAATCCCGACGGCGAACTGGAACTGGTCTCGCGTTCGCCGGTCGTGACAATCATGGGCCACGTCGACCACGGCAAGACGACTCTGCTAGACCGAGTCCGCAACGCGCACGTGGCGGAAGGCGAGGCTGGCGGCATCACGCAGCATATTGGTGCCTACAAGGTCGCGACGCCTGGTGGCGAAATCGTGTTCCTGGACACCCCCGGTCACGAGGCATTCACGGCGATGCGAGCGCGGGGCGCCGGGGCGACGGATATTGTCATCCTGGTGGTGGCGGCGGACGACGGCGTGATGGCCCAGACTAAGGAAGCAATCGCCCATGCCCGCGCGGCGGACGTCCCGATAATTGTTGCCATCAACAAGATCGACAAGGCGGGAGCCAATCTGGAACGGGTGCGGCGGGAGCTTGCGGACCAGGGGCTGGCCCCCGAGGAATGGGGTGGCCCGAACATATTCTGCGAGATCTCTGCGAAGAAGGGCCTGGGCATCGACGCCTTGATGGAAGCCGTTTTGCTGCAGGCCGAAGTGCTGGAACTGAAGGCGAACCCCGACAAACCGGGACGCGGCGTGGTGCTCGAATCGCAACTGGACCGGACGCTTGGTCCGCTTGCGACCGTCCTGGTGCAAGCGGGTACCTTGCGGATCGGCGACGCCGTGATTGCCGGGATGGCGTATGGCCGAGTCCGCGTGATGACCGACGATCAGGGGCGGCAACTGGAAGAGGCTGGACCCGCGGTGCCTGTAAGGGTCGCGGGCCTGAACATGGTGCCTAACGCCGGTGAAAACTTCTCGGTCATGCCGGACGAGCGCAAGGCCAAGGAAGAGCGCGACTGGCAGATTGAGCAGGTCAAGCGTGCTCGCGCGGTCTCGGCCGGCAATCGCGTGTCGTTGGAGGAT
>CAZHDQ010000106.1:0-8101 GCA_964531595.1 uncultured Anaeromyxobacteraceae bacterium | reverse complement strand
ACCCCCGGTCTGGGGCTGCTGATGTGGGTGAAGGCGGCTTACGGCGACCGCGCGTCCGAGATCTGGACGGGGCTGGCCGACAACATCGTGACCGTCACCCCCGGCTGGTCCGAGGCTTACGGCCTGTTTCTGGAAGGCGAGGTCGAGGTTACGCCGGACGGCGGGGAACCGGTTGCCATGGGCACCGGCGATCTTGTGACGTTTCCGCAGGGCATGAAGTGCGTATGGAAGGTGATCCGGCCTGTGCGTAAGCACTACCGGTTCGGCCAGGGGGAATGATGATTCGCGCGAGGCAACCTTCAATGACGCCGTATCCGCGGGTAGGCGGCCCACACCTTCTGGCGTTCGCCGTTGGGGCGGCTGTGCTGGCAACGGTGGCCCTTGGCTGCCGCGGTCCGGCGGATGACGCCAAGGACGCCAGTTTGCAATACCTGGAGGCGGCGATCGGGATCCTCGAAGCCCACGCAGGCCAAGCCGACGAGGCGATTGCGGCCCTTGAGGCCTACTTGGAGGCCCACGGCGAAGATATCCTCGCGGCGAAGGCCCGGGGAATCACTGCGCTGGACGAGATGCCGGCCTCGAAGCGGGAGGCATTCCGCGCCCAATCGATGGAACGCACCCGCCCTCTTCGCGAGCGACTGGACACGCTCGCCAGGACCTTCCCCGAGCCGCAACGCATCATCCATAGCCTACGCCGATTCCAGTAATCCAAAAGCGATCCGTATGGCCAGGAAAAGCGCGATCAACGGGCGAACGGGCGGCCTGTCAGGCCCGAGTCCGACCACCACCTCAGGCGGTTCGCGACCTGCTCGGCCATCTTGACGACACCAGTCCAGCCCAGCGAAGGGGCAGGGGTCAGCGCGTGGGTCCCGTACGATGGAAAACCGTGCTCCAGGAAGGGGATCCGGCGGTCGATACACGCCTCGACGCCCCGTGTGCCGGTGATGCAGAGGTCGACACCGCCTTGCGCCTCCAGTGCTTCAATCCCAGGCAATCCACCCACAGATGCGGAGGGGTGCCCCGACGAAACGCACGCGACCGCGACGGCTCCTATGTCTTCAGCCAAGCCGGCAAAGCCTAGGGCGGTGCCCGGATCGCCGATGAATGCCAGACGCGTCCCCGACGGCACACCCGCGCGGGAAGCCGCCTGGAGGACGACGGGCACCTGCGCCGCGATGTGCGCCTCGGTCCGGGCCTCACGCCCTGTCGCCGCCGCCACAACGCGCAAAAACGCCGCGGTCTGCCCGGTCCCAAACGGGGTGGGCGCCTCGATCAGCGTTGCTCCGGTGCGCCGCGCCAGCAGCCGCGCCGCCTTGCGACCGCACGGCAACGACACCACTACCCCAGCGCGGCCAGCCTGCGCTAGGTGGGCCACCGGTCGTCCTGACGGCCAGACCGATACAACCGACAGTCCCAGCCCGTCCTCGCACAACCGGACCAGTTCACGGACGTCCGACATCGCATCGCCCTCGACGCGGTGGACCAGTGGCCCCACCAGCGCAACCGCGCCAGCATCCAGCGGCCCATCGACCAAGGGCAACCCTCGAGCCAGGGCGACCAGCGCTTCAGCATACCCATCGAGCCAATCGGTCTGCAGCGAACGCGCAGGTACGTCCAGAACAGGTTTGCCCAGTTCGACCGCGACCTCCCGGGCCAACCGGTCATACTGACTGCCCGTGATCGAGGCCATCGGCAGGGCCGACACCAGCACCGCACCCGTGCTGGGGCGGGCGCCAACGCGCGCGATCAGGTCCCGGATCTGCGCCTCCCGATCCAGTACGACGTTGACGGTGTCGGCCAGTGTGTGGACGATCCGGTGGTGTCCGGCCGGGTCCAGCAGCGTCGCGTGCAGGTCGTGCGTCCCATGCACATACTCGGCCTTGAAGAACAGGCAATCGGGGCCATCCACCACCAATGCTGTATCCGGCACCGCGTTGACGCCTAGATACGTCCCGATCATGTATGGCATGCGCAGCCGCGCCGGCCAGGTCGCTGCGCTCATCGCAACCACTCCCCGGCCACGTCCCGGCCCAGATGCGCCCGATACCGACGGTAGAACGGCAGCGCCGTGACACGCGCCAACCGATCCCGGCTCCAGGTGGCACCAGCGAATCCCATCCTAAAGTCCTGGGCCGCGAACTGCGCCAGGCCGCGCCGGGTCAAGCGATCGTCGTAGAAGTATTCCGAGAAGACCGCGTCCGCGCCGGCTAGGGCCGCATCCAGCCCCTCAGCATCCTCGAAACCGACCAGCGCCACGTCCGGCCCGTCCAGTGCTGACGTCAGGCGGTCGCGCGTGTCGCGAAACGCCGCACCGTCACCGGCCCAGACCGCGATGCAGACGCCAAATCCCAGGTCGAGAACCGTCGGGACCACGGGCAACCCAGTCGCCGAATCCGGCGACAGCAACCGATCTTCCTGACCGGGGGCGATCACGAACCCCAGCGTCCCCGCTGGCGTCCCCAGCCCGGCCATCCGATCCTCTATTGCCCGTTGCATCGTCGCGACAATCGGGCGAGCCGCGTTTTCCCGGCCGACGGATTGGGCCACCGCCAGGACCCAGCGCGCGGTCGCCGCGATCCCCCAGGGTGGCGACGGGGCGATCCGCCGCAACGGCACATCGCCAAACACCCGGTCAGCCATCCGATTCCGGTGGACCCCGGGGTTGCACACCAGCACTTCGGCCTCCAACACCCGGGCCATCCGCTCCTCGGATGTGTCTGGAAGTATCGCGCCGGCCACCGGTACCCCAATCGCCTCCAGAAGGTCGATCAGAGCGCCCAGCCCGGACGACATCGGGAAGCCGACCAGGGCCACGGAACCAGGTCGGGCTCCGACGCGCCCGGCCGCCATGACACGGTCTCGGGCCTGGTCCAGGAAACGGACCAAGACCTCGACGGTATCCACGTTGCGGGCCGAAACGTGGAACAGCCCCTGGGCGCAGGCGCCCAGGCTGCCCGCCAGCACCATCTCGACATCGTCCCCGATGATCACGGGGACGCAGGTGCTGTTGACGAACACCGGACCCCGGTCGCCCACGCGCGCAACCTCGGACCGCACCATCGCCTCCAATTTATCCTGGCCGCCCTCGATCACGTCCAGGTCACCCAGGTCCGTGAAGGTATCCGCGGCATCGGAATCACCTTCAAGAGGCTCGGGATAATTGAAGAATCGTGGTAAATCGTAGCGTGACCGCGGCGTAATGAACCGGCACTCGATGTCACCGTGGGTCACGGTGGACTGCTGGCCTTCGAAGCGAAACGTCTCGAACTGTTTTCGCTCCATCGCGTGGTCGCACAGGAACGCATGCCAGCCTTCCTCGCCGCCCCAACTGTTGATTGTGGTCTGTGCCTGGGGGGCCCCCGAAGGCCCGATCAGTCGGCCAAACGGCGCCAACAAATCCTCTAAGAACAGGTCGCCCAGTGCAGCCGTCACCTTGCGCACCAAAAACCCAAACGGGCGTTCCAGTTGGCCGCCTTCGAATACGACGGAAATCCGTTTTGTCCCGGGCACGTCGGCATTATCCGAGGCCCGCCGCAGGCGGAACCAACCCTCCCCAACGCGATCCCAGGCCACATGCAGCCGCACCTCGTCCCCGACCCGCTCGGCGGCATCCACGACCAGTCCCACTTCGCCGAACCGATCCAGCCCGCATCGCGCGGCCAGGCGCGCGATCACGGTCGCATCACCATGCTGAAAGCGAATATTATCGGCTGTTTCCCGCATGCCCCTTCCGTCAGGTAATCTTGAGCGACGGGTCCCGCCTGACCCGGCCGCATCCCCGGTACCGACTAGCAACATTACCGTTCGATGCCGTCGTCCCGCAAGCCTCAGGGAATGTAAACGCACGCGTGTCGCCGCGAAGATGCGCCGGTTTGGCCCAAAGCGTCCGTCAGGCGGGCGCGTCATCCTCGAGTAAGCCGGATGCCACCAGTTCGGCGGCCTTCGCGGTCACATCCAACGCGGCCGGGTCCAGGGCGGATCGCGCCGCGGCCTGATCACCCACCACGTCTAGCGTCTGCATGACCAGAGGAGCCACCCGGGTGATTGGAATCTGGCCGGCCAGGTAGGCGGTGACCGCCACAGCGTCGGCCGCAACCAGCGCCATAGGGGCCGTGCCACCCAGCGCCAGGGCCCGGTGACCCAGGTTGATCACGGCTTCCTGCGCCGCCGATGGCGGTACCAGGGACGCCAATGCCTCGCGGGCGGCATGCCCCTCCAGGACGCTGGCCTGCAACGACGGATCCGCGATCCCTAACGACTGCCGCACCGGGACCGCCATGTCTGCGGGTCCCACGAACGCCCAGAAGTGCCCGTCGCGCGTGCGTACGGCTGCGTGGACCCGCGCCGCCGGGTCCAGCAGCACCGAGATCCGCTCGGAAGGCAGGCCGAAAAGTACCGACGCCTCAACGACCTCTAGCGCCTTGTTGATCATCGTGGCCGAGTCGACCGTGATCTTGGGACCCATCTGCCATACAGGGTGGGCCAGCACTCGCGCCATCGAAAGCCCCGCCCTATCCTCGGGATCGACGTCGCGAACCGAACCGCCCGACCCCGTGAGGATCAGTTCGTCGACCGCATCGACACCGCCGACCGCATCGATCAGGATCGCCGCTGCCGCGTGTTCCGAGTCCAGTGGCCGAATCGACACACCCGCGCAGCGCGCTTCGTGGACCAGTAGGTCCCCGGCCCCGACCAGGACCTCCTTGCAACCCATGACCAGCGGGCGCCCACTTCGGATCGCCGCGTAAGACGGCCCCAGACCGCCCAGCCCAGACACCGCGACCACCGCCGCATCCGCCGCGAGATGGGTCGCGACCGCCTCCAACCCCTTTGCGCCGAGGCGGAACTCGGCGCCCACATCAGCAATCGCCTGCGTCAAGTCGCCCCGGGGTTCCTCCTGGCACGCGACCAACTGTGGCCGGGCCATGCGAACCAAATCTGCCAAGACATCCTGACGACGCCCGCCGGCCAGTGCCGGGATAGCCATCCCGTGGGCCAGCGCCTCGCGGCAAACGACCCGGCCCAACGACCCGGTTGCACCCAGCACCGCTAGCGCGAATATGTGAGGGGGGTGTTTCAGCAAAGGACCCCGTTCATCCAGCCAGCACCCGGGCCCACAGGAACCAGCCACCGACCGCCAGTACCACCGCCAGGGCCACGCCCGCAACCACCCACAACACCAAATGGCGCCGTGCGGGCAACGGAGCGCCAACCCCGATCATCGGCACGGTCTCGCGGCCTTCCAGCATTTCGACCAGCGCCGTCCCCTGGGTGCGGGTCCGCCCGATACCGCCCTCACCTACGCCCGCCCGGCCCTTCAGGTCGTCCTGGGAGATGCGTCCGCCGCCCAGTCTACTTAGCGTATCGACCGGGATCGGGTTCGCGCCCTCGACAGGTAGGGATTGGCCTGCGTAGCGCATGACGGAAAGGCTCAGGATCTCGTCCTGGATCAGCAGATTGATTCGTTCCTGGTTGACGCTCTCGGCCTGCACCTCCTGGTGCTCGAAGGCCGCACGCAGAAACTCGGCCAAGTCGTAGTTCGTGACCTTGAGCCCGCTGGAGAACAGGTAGTCCGTCAGCGCATCAATCATCTCGCGCGCGCTGTGGTAGCGCTTGCGCGGGTCCCGGTGCAGCGCCCGCTGGACCATCCGATCCAGTTCCTCGGGAACGTCGGGATTCAACAGTGTCAGCGACGGGACCTCGCCCTGCTGCACCAGTTCGACGGTCTCCAGTTCGTTCTTGCCCAGGAACAGGCGCCGGTTAGCCAGCAGTTCCCACAGCACGACGCCCGCCGAGAAGATGTCCGCCCTGTGGTCGACCGCACGCCCGTCCAGCGCCTCGGGCGACAGGTACGAAAATTTCCCCTTCACGATGCCGGGGTCAGTCAACTCGGCCTGGGACGTGGCCTTGGCCAGCCCGAAATCCGCGACCTTGACCTCGCCCGAATGCGAAATCAGCACGTTGGGCGGCGATACGTCGCGGTGGACGATGCCGAGCAGGTTGCCCGACGCGTCTCGCCGATCGTGGGCATGCGCCAAGCCCTTGAGCATCTCGACCGCGACGAACAGGGCGATCGACACCGGGAACCGCAAACCGACCTCGGTCAGCCGCTGGAAGAACTGGCGAAGATTGTGGCCCTCGACCAGTTCCATGACGATGAAATACGTGCCCTGGGCGCGCCCGACGTCGAACACCTGGACGATGTTCGCGTGGTTCAGGTGCATCGACAACCGCGCCTCGTCCAGGAACATGTTGACGAATTTCGGTTGGTTACCGAGGCTGGGGAGGATCCGCTTGATGGCAACAGGCTTCTCGAACCCGTCCACGGTAACGGCCATGGCCTTGAAGATCTCGGCCATACCGCCCGCGTTTATCTTTTCCTGGATCTTGTAACGTTGTCGTTCCGCCATGGCCCGGGTATGGTACCAGCGAAGCTTGTTTCCCTGGAAGGAAAATTAAACGCGATGCGACGCTCGAGTGCGTTTTGTCGAAGCCGCTGTCGGCGTTGACGGCCCGACGACCTTCGCACTAGGATACGGAACTGAATGTTTGGAGGATGACCCCCATGGAATTCGTAGCGGCCAAAAAAGACTTCGCGCAGGCGCTCGCCAAGGCCCAGGGTATTCCGGAAACCAAGAACGTCTCCAGCGTAATGGCAAACGTCCTACTGGAGTCCGTCGACAGCGGCACCGTCCGCCTGACCGCCCAGTCATACGAGGTGACACTGGTCGTATCGTTCCCAGCCCAGGTGGTCACGCCCGGCCGGCTGGCCCTTTCGGGGCGCACGCTGATGGATTCGACCAAGATGCTGCCTGATGCGCCGGTGACCGTGAAGGCCCAGTCGAACTCGTGGGCGGAACTGGTCGCCGGTCGGACGGCGTACAAGGTACCTGGCATCCTGCCCGAAAACATGCCCGAGGTGCAGGTGCCCCAGACCGCATTCGAAGTCAAATTGCCCCGGAGTCTGCTGGGCGAGATCGCCGAACGCGTGGGCTTCGCGATGTCCCAGGACGAAGGCCGGCCGAACCTGAACGGCATCTTCCTGAAGGCAACACCCGACGGCGAGGGTGCCAGGATCGAGGCCGTTGCTACCGACAGCCACCGTCTGTCGAGGCTGATCCGCGATGTCGAGTCTGCTGGGCTGACCGAAGAAGTGCGCGCAATCCTGCACCGCAAGGGCATCACGGAACTGCGCCGCTTCCTGGACGACACCGAAGACGACGTGTTCCTTGGCTTCCAACGCAGCGCGGTCGTCGTGCGAACGCAGGCTGGCTACCTGCTGGTTCGCCAGATCGAGTTGGAGTACCCCGACTATCAACGGGTCATCCCAAGCGAGTTCAAGTGGCGCTTCTCGGTGGACCGCCAGGAATTCATCGACTCGGTCCGGCGGGCGCAGGTCGTGATTTCGTCCGACAAGACGCCTTTAGTCCGCCTGCGACTGGAACCCGGCCGGCTACAGGTCAAGGCCCAGGACCCTGAACGCGGCGACGCGTCCTCGGAACTGGACATTTCGTTCGATGGGGAGCCGCTGGATATCTCGTACAACAATCGATATCTGATGGATGCGCTGGTCGCGTTGACCGGCCAGGAAACGCTGGTATCCATCCGGGACCAGGGCTCGGCCAGCATCCTGTCCAATCCGGAAGATCAGGGCCTGTTGCAGTTGATCATGCCCGTCCGGATGTAACCGGCGCCGGGCCGCATTCGCGACCTCCGACCTGGGGCATCCGTGTATATAGCCTCCATCGAAGTCCGAGGATTCCGTAATCTGACACCGCAGACATTCGTGCCCGGTCCGGGCGTCAACTTGATCCTGGGGCCCAACGGCCAGGGCAAGACCAACCTGGTTGAGGCCATCGCGTTTTTGTCCTGGATGCGGTCGTTTCGGACGTCGCGATCGACCGACATGGTCGCTTCGAATGCCGAGGCCGCCTGGCTGGACGCGCGGATCGCCCCTGGAAACCGGGCGATAGACGTTCAACTGGGCGGGGGCGTGCGTAAGGTGCGCATCGATGGGCACCCTGTACGTTCCGCCCGCGCCTGCCTGGATCTGCTGGCCGTAGCCTGCCTGTCGCCAGACGACCCCGCGGTGTTGGAGGGC
>CAZHDQ010000105.1:0-8105 GCA_964531595.1 uncultured Anaeromyxobacteraceae bacterium | reverse complement strand
GTTGGCCAACTGGTCCTCGGGTAGGCCCAGTGCATCGAGGTTCGGGAGGGCGCCTACTCGCAGCCGCTGGCCATCGAAGGCCGCCACTTTGAGGTTGCGCAGTGAATCGGAGTCCAACGGTTCCAGCGACACGGTGCCGTCGATCAGGTGGCGGGCCCAGGCGGTTGCGAGGACGTTTGCAAACGTCGGCGAAACCAGGCCCCGAGCCCGTGTGTCAGCCTTCGGGTCGAAGCCCAGCACGCTTGAGGCGAAGCGGACGATCGCGTCGGCTGTCCACGCCAGGCGGTTCGCCCAGGCCACGTCCGCCAGGGACGAAAATTCTTGGGTCCGGAAGGCGCCGTCCGGCGCGCGGCCTACCTTGGGAGGGAATGATGCCAGCACCCGCAGTCCCTCGCCCATCGCCTCGCCGAACAGGCGCAGTCCAGCCAGGCCGCCCACCCGCCCTATCACGGCCCGCGCGCGTAAATGGGCCGGTCGCAAGGCCTCGACGCCCGTGCGAAACAGTTCGGCGGGCCATGCGCGGCGCAGGATCGATGCGCCGACTTCGGGGTTGCCGCCGGCCAGGTCTTCGAGGCCCAGCGACAGCAGCGATACGGTCCGCAGCGATGCGTCGTGCCACGCGTCCCCATCGGGTGAGTCCGCTTCGCCTGCCGCGAACACTCGGTTGACCAGCAGTGTCAGGTCGCGCGTGACGCCGGCGACATCGTCAAGCGTGGCTGCAATCGCCATCGCGCGCCACAAGAACAGGTCCGGGCCGACGCCGCGCAGAGGCAGCGCCAGCGATTCACCATGAGTCGCGGGCCACGTCCACGGGCCATCATCCTGGGCAAGTCGTGTCCGAAGCGCGGCCACATCGAATGGCTCGAACAGCGCGAATCGCTCTTCTTCGGGTGGGAAACCCATGTCCGCCAGCCGCGCGGCGCGAAAGCGCTCGGCCTGGTCCTCGATCGATGAAGTGGTGTCGCGCCGGCCGGCCTGCAGCAGTACGTGGGCCTCCTCGACGCCGCGCGCATAAAGCAGGTCCATCAGGCGGGTCAGCGGTTGAACGTCGTCTGGCGACTCGCACACGATCGTGAACACGCCGTCCGGGGTCATGAACGCGACGTCGTCAGGGATATCCGTCGTCTCGACCTCATCGGGTGTCAAGACACTGGCACGGGCGAAGATCCGCAGCGCGATAACCTCTGCCCCCAGTTCCCCCAGGTAGCGCAATGCGAAGTCCAGCGACACGCCTCGCGCCATCTCGAGTACCTGATCCAGGCGTTCGTGGGCCAGTGTGTGTCCCGTCCAGGCAGTCAGGTCAACGAACGCTCGGCGCTGGCCCGGTGTTGCATAGGCCAGCAGGTCGAAGGCATCTGCAACACCGATATCGCGAACCAAGTGGAACATCTCGTCGGGTCGCAGTCGACGCAGGGTTGTTGGCAGATCTGGCAATTCCATCAGCGCTTTGAGTTTCGTGGTCGCCGACATGCCTGCGAATTCACCGGGTAGTCCCAGAGAGCGGGCAACGGCGGCCAGGGCAGTACGTTCTTTGAGTTCCGGTCGGTTGGCGTCCATCCTACCTTGTTTCTCCTGGTGGTTATGTCCTGTCCTGGTGGTGGCCCGGCGGCTTGCAATACGCCGGAAGCGCCAGTATTCTACCGCAGTTTCGGGCTTGGGGCCAGCGGGGAGGACGATGACTGTGCTGAAGCGATGGGGCGGACCGATCATCCTGATCGTGGCTGCGGTAATGGTTCCGATGGGTATCTGGGGGCCTGGTCTCTGGGACCCGTGGGAAATGAATGCGGCCCAGGTGGCGCGGCGCATGGCTGAGGCCCCGCGGGTGCTCGTGGCCGAACCGCGCGAAGGCGGCTTGGTGCAACAGTTGCAGGCCGCCCTCGGCAACGATGCTGACGTCGAGGTCGCGCAGGCCGGGGCTACCGGTTTTGCCGCCATCGAGGCGGCACGAGGCCGAGTCGGCGACCGTGTGTTCCGGGTCGTCGTGATCGATATAGACCCCCGAGTCCAGGGGCCGCAGGACGAGGCTGGTGTACGTGCGTTGGGCGATCTGCTCCACACGATCGCGTCGCGCAACCTGTCGACCCGCCTAGTCTTGGTGTCGCCTGCCGGCCGGGATGTCGCGGCGATTCTGGATGCGACGCTTTCGGGCCTATCGACGAAGGGGCATGAAGACGACGAAGACCCCGGTGCGTTCGTGGCAGCCGCGGTACGCGTTGCCGGCGTGGACCAACTGGCCGAGGTGGCTCGGGACGCGTTGGCCGGCGACGGTTTCCTGGCCCAGTTCAAGGAAGGGGGGACCACCCGCTTCCAGCCACCGCTGCACCCGTGGTTGGTGTCGCTGTCTTTCCGTGTGTTCGGCTTCTCGGAATTCGGGGCCCGGCTTCCCGGGGCGTTGATGGGCGCCCTGTCGCTGGTATTGATGTTTTTCGCTGTCCGGCGTGCCTGGGACGAGCGGACGGCCTTGCTGGCGGTGGTCATCCTGGTATCTTCCGCGCAATTCCTGCTGGGGGCGCGGTTCGTCCAGTCCGGGGCCACGATCCAGTTTGCATTGGTCCTTGGGGCCGCGGCATTCGGGGCCGCGGTTACCGGCGCGTCGCTGGCCGCCGCGTTGCCGGTGCTGGCGCTGGCCTCGGTGTTGATGTATCTGGCCGGCGGCATGACGGGCATCGTCACGCTGGCGTTACTGGCGATTGCCTACCCCCTGGTGGCTGGCCGGTTCGATCGCCGGACGCTGGCCGCAGCGGGTCTGGTCGTTGGTCTGGCGGTGCTGGCCACGATGCTGACGTTCCTGCCGGATGGCGCCTTCTTCCGGCAGTTCCGCTTCACTGCGGCGACATTCGCCGGGGGTATGAAGGACGAATTTCGCGATTTCAATTTCGCAATCAAACAGATTGGATTCGGCATGTTTCCGTGGAGCGCTCTGTTGCCGCTGGTCCTCGCGGCGACGGTTGCGACACCGGAACGCTTGCGGCCTGAGCGGCTGGTGGCTCTGCTGGCGGCCCTGGTGCCACTCGGGGTGCTGATGGTCACGATCCGGCCGTTTGAACAGACTTGGTTCGCCGGCATGCCGGCCTTGGCGGTCCTGACGGCGACCTATCTGCTCGATCGCGAAGACGATCCGATGGAATCGCGCCTGCTGGCCTTCTTCGCCTTTGGGCTGCTCCTGGTGATGGCCAAGAACCTGTTGCATTCGCCGGCGCCGATCGTGTCCTATCTGGCGACAGACCCGATGTTTGCGGTGCCAGGCAAGGGAGACCCGGCGTTTCCTCAGGGGGCAGCGCTGCCGACCCTGGCGAAGCTGGCCGTGGCCGCGGCTGCGGGCCTGCTGTTCGTGACTGGCGCGCACTTCATGTCGTTCATCCGGGACTTGCCAGGCATCCTGGCCCGGCGACGTATGTTCATGGTCGTTCTGCTGGCGTTGGCCGGTGTCATTGTTATCGACATCTTGGTGTTCGTCGGACTGAAGTGGGCGATCCTAAGTGGTGCTGCGGGGCCCGATGCCGCAGTTGGACCTGTTCTGCTGCGGATCTTCCTGACTGGCCCGGATATTCTGGCCCTGTATTTGCTGGTTCTTGCGGTGGTGGGCGTGCGCTATGCGGGTGCGATCGGGCGCCGGCTGGATCGGCTGGTACCGATTTCGCGCCTGCGCGTGATTGGGCGCGCTCTGCTGGCATTGGAGCGCCCAGGTCCCACGACTGTCGGCCTGGCGTTGGCCTCTGTGGTGCTGGCGGGTTCGTTGGCCTTCGGGTTGGTGCCGGAACTGTCCTATCACCTGTCCCAAAAGCACATCATCCAGACTTGGCGCGATTCCAACGCGCGGCTCCCCGGGGAACTGGCACGGCACGGGGTGTTTCCTGGGCGCGGCAGCGGCGATGCTAACTTCTACACCAGCCAGATCCCCGAGGTAGCCTCGCGCGGTCAGGTAGTAGAGCGCCTGAAGGACACCACCAGCCGCGCGTTCTTCATCGTACCAAAGACCCAGTGGAGCGAAATCAACCACGCGTTCCGGTTGGCTAATGATGGTCGCAGCGCGCCTGTGCTGGACGACCGCTCGTCGAGGTTCATCCTGGTATCCAACATGCTGGCTGACGGCGAGACCGACCACAACTGGATCGCCGACGCGACGCTGAATCAGGAGCAATTCGACGCACTGGAAGGCGTGGAGCACACGTCGATCAACTTCGACGACAAGATCGAACTGGTCGGTGTCAAGCTGGCGTCTCCGGCCATCCGGCGCGGTGGCACGCTCGAAATGAAGCTGTACTTCAAGGCGTTGGACAAGATCGGGCAATCGTACCGGATGTTCCTGCACGTCGATCGCGTGGGCTCGTCCTCGCGCATCCACGGCGACCACTGGATCCTGAACCTCGTCACGGAATCCGAGGACCAGACGCAGTGTGTCGGATGCTACGCGACGACCCACTGGCTGAAGGGCGATATCGTGATCGACACGTACGGCATCGAGGTTCCGATCGGGTCGCCGTCCGGCCCGCACGACATCTGGATGGGCTTTTATCCCCCGAGTGGCGGTAGCCGCCTGACGGTCAAGTCTTTTGATAAGTCGAAAGCCCGCCACGACGGCCAAAACCGCGTTCGAGTCGGGACGATGACGGTAGAGTAGACGCGCGTCATGTTCGACTGGGGGTGTCCATGCCGGATTCCATCGACGGCCTTCCCTTCTGGATCCTCAAGGCGACTGCCCTGGCCCTGGGCGCGTCGTTCGGGTCTTTCGCCAATGTCCTGATCTTCCGGATGCCCCTGGGACGTTCGATCGTCCATCCAGGGTCGGCCTGCGCGAACCCTGATTGCGGGCAGCCGATCCGCTGGTTCGATAACATTCCGATCCTTAGCTACCTGCTTCTGCGCGGGCGTTGCCGAGACTGCCGGGCGCCAATCTCGATCCGCTACCCCTTGATTGAACTCGTCGCCGCGGTGCTGTCCCTGGCCTGTCTTTACCTGGCGGTGCAGCGGGGTTTTGGGTTGGCGGACCTGCCAGGGATCGCGGCGCTGTGGGCGTTCCCGTTCGCCTTCTGCTTCCTGTTGCTGGCGATCACGTTCATCGACCTGGAACATTGGTGGGTGCCACCTTCGCTTGCGATCCCAGGAACGTTGCTGGGTCTTGCTGCGAACACGCTGTTGGGCGACCTTACCGGCGTGAGCTGGTCGGATGCGCTGATCGGAATGGCCGCCGGGGCCGCGCCTATCCTGCTTTTGCGCTGGGCCTACTTCCGGCTGCGTGGCCACGAGGGCATGGGACTTGGCGACGTGCTGCTGATGGCCATGGTCGGGGCGACTCTGGGCTGGATATCACTGCCGTTCGTGTTGCTGGCCAGTTCAGTGCAGGGGTTGTTGGTCGCGGTGCCCATGACGATGATGCGCAAGAACGCGCAGCCACCCTGGGAACAGACGGAAGCCGTGCCCGACGAACCGGTCGAAGGTGCGCCGTTGGCCGAGAAGCCCCTGGGCCAGACCGCCTTTCCGTTCGGGCCGTTCATCGCGCTAGGCGCTCTGGAGTGGCTGTTCTTCGGCGATGCCGTTATGCGTTGGTTCTTCCCGTAGATTGCAAACACATTGATTGCGCCCGTGTCGGGCTGGATTCGGATGTGTGATAGGGGATTGGGCTACTTGCGGGCCAGCGCGGCGACCAGTGCATCCAATTCGTCTACCCAGTAGCGAGCGCCCTTGGTTTCCATGTCGGCCTGAATCAGCCGCTCGACGTCCTTGACGGTGGACTTGTCGCCCAGACGCCAAATGGCCAGGATGACGAAACGGCGCAGGTCGACGTACTTCTTCGGGTCGATCTTCGGGTATTGGGCCAGCAACGCCTCAAGCGACTTGCGGGCCGGGTCGCCCTTGAGGTTGCCCATCAGGATTGCGGCCTTGGTGGCGGCGAACGGGTCGTCGCCTTGCAGCACGCCGATCAGGCAATCCACGTCGCCTTCTTTGCAGGTCTTTAGCACGTTGATCAACGACAGATACTCGCCTGCGTCGTCGCCGGACACGCGTCCCTTGACCAGTTCGCTCTTGTCGCGGCTGAGCATGCGCTCGAACTCCGGCAGGTTAGCCCAGTCGATCCCGATCGCGATCGGCTTGACCATCGGTGCGCGGAAAACTTCCATCTTGGTCTTCGCAAAGATGTCCAGCAGGGTCGGGATGCCCGCGAATCCGGGCAGCATGCCGATCGCGCTGGCGGTGTCCAGGCGCAATTTTGCATCGTTGTTGGGGTTGATGACAATCTCCTTCAGGATCGGGAGGGTCTCGGTAGTGCCGACGTTCCACAGCGCCAGCATCGTCATGGTAATGCGATTCTGCTGGGCGATCTGCCACGACCGGGTGACGCGGTCTTCCACGCCGACTGGCGGCGACAGAGGCTTGGCCAGGCTCTTTGCCAGGGGCACTGCGGCAATCGTGTCCCGGATGTCGCCGACCAACTGGACCACCTCGGGCCCGTCCTGCCACTGCCATTCGTAGATGTCCAGCTTCGCTGCGGTCGAAGTCAAGTCTTCAAGCATAGGGCCGAACGTCTGACGATCATTGGACAAGACGGCCAGCAACGGTGCTACGGCCGGGGTACCGATTCGGGCCAGTGCCTTGCGGGCGGCCGCATACATTTGCTCGCCACGCTGCGTCTTCATAAACAGTGAGATGACCAAGTGCGGGATGGCCTGGGTCGAACCGATCTGGCCGAGAATCCGGGCCGCCGCCGCATTGACCTGGATGCCCTGGAGGTTAGGGTCGTTGCGCAGTAGTTCGATCAGCAGGGCCTCGTGCTGCTTCAGGTTGTCCTTGTCGACCTTTTCCAGCGCCAGCAGGGCGTTCAGTCGTGCCTTCGGTGCCACGCCGGTCTTCAACAGGTCCATGAGCGGCTGGCGCAGTTCCGGGATGGCGAAGTCCTCGGCGACCACCGCCGCCTGGGCAGCGGATTCGGGGTCGACCAGTGCCACCTTCAGCAGTTCGACGGACGCGGCCGGTTCGTTGATGGCCCGGATGGTCTGGAGAATGTCGTCCTTGAACTGGCTGTTTGGGTACAGTTCCAAGAGATCCGGGATGCTGTCCACGCAGTGCAGATCCCCGACTTCCTTGATCGCCGCGCGTCCCTTGACAGGGCTTCGCAGCAGCTTTGTCCAGCCGTTGCATGTGGTCGGCGTGCCCCGCTTACAACCGGTTCCCAGCGCGAGACCAATCGCCAACACCATGGAAAACGACAGATAGATCAGTTTCCTGCCCATTGACTTCCCTCCCAAGAGAGCACCCCTATGACCGGAAAGTACCGCGTTCGAGTATAGTTTGGCCCTTGGGGAGAGGTCAAGACCGTGGGAGCATGGTGTTTGCACACAAAATTTGAGGGGGATTTCGCTGGATTCGGCGAAACGTACAGGTGCGTTGGCTCGCGCCCAATGGCCGGTCGGTCGTTGCTTCGGGTGTCGGTGCTGGTTGCGTTGATCGTATTTTCGATGGCCGGTTGCCAATCAGGCGCCGTTCGATCTGCGCCCGTAGCGCCTCTCGATGTGGACGGCCTGCTGTTCGGCCTGGAGCGTTGCCGATCCCCAAATGAATGTCCGTCCGGCGTCTGCTCGGCGGGTATGTGCGTAGGTTTCTTGACGGTATCCACCGAACTGGCGCGCATGCAAGTTGGCGAAGTTATGGCGGGTGTGCATGAGCCACTGCGTTCTGGCCTTGTCGAAGCACTGCAATCGGTCCTGGAGGATCCCGGGACCAGTGGGGTCGTTCGCGGTCGGGCGGCGGATGCGCTGCGCTATCTGGGCGGCGAGCGGGCGCTAACCCTGCTGACAAAGCACCTGTCCGACCCATCTCAATCCGTACGCTTCTTCACTGCACGGGCGCTTCATCTTGCGGGCGACCCGGGGGGAACACGCGTTTTGGAAGGGTTTAAGGGGCACCCCGCCGAGGCGGTGCGAATCCTGGCGATGATGGCGCTTGACGGGCAGGTGGGCGGCGGCTCGAACGGCCCGGGTCAGGGCGACAGCAGAAAGTAGACGACATTGCCGCCGCCTGTGCCGAATCCGCGTGCGTATCCCAGTCGCAGCGTCGCGTCCATGCCCAGGAACAGGTTGACCGCCAGCGCCAGTTCGGTGCCAACGTCC